>JAWOEL010000033.1:0-4990 GCA_046482735.1 Bacteroidales bacterium
ATGAAACGCTTATAAACAGCAATCTTCTTCTTAAAAATAATTCGATTTATCCCGATAATACTCATTATTTTTAATCGAATCTTACTATTTCTAAGCGTTCTGAACTCAAAAATTATATCGAACTCACGTTAATACGCAAATGTTTTGTATTGTTTTGAACAATTGCATCTTTTTATATAGATAATTGATTATTCATGTACAAAAAAACAGATTTTTTCTTTTTGAGTCGGAAACTCATATGTATATACATTTTCCCATTTATATAAATATATCAATTCATGTGAATTTTATGTAGCGTATCATACTATACTATATAATAATAGGCAATATATAAGTAGAAAATTCCATACAATTATTAAAAAACATGTTTTATATCATGTTCATAAAAAAAAATAGACATTATATTAAAATGATTTTTTATAATTTGGAATTCTTCAAAAGGAATGTATAGTTTTGCAGCAAAATTAATGTCTAATTTAAAACGAATGAATATGAGAAAGATTTTTACATTATTAGTAGCAAGTTTATTATATTTCACCTTTGCAGCTACAGCTCAGGAAGAAGAAAAAAAAGAAGATGCGTTGTCTATAGGTGGTGCAGTGCGGTATAACATTCACGATAAAAGTTGGAATGACGATGCAACAGATCCTCAATTTACTTGGGATACGTGGAGACTTAATGTTGATGCAACAGTATCAGAAGTAGATTTAAGTTTTGAATATCGTTTTTATCCGGTAGATAATGCACATTTCCTTCACCACGGATGGTTAGGTTATGGATTTGGTGATGATTTATATGTAAAATTAGGTGCTACGCAAGTACCATTTGGTATTACAAAATATGCATCACACTCATGGTGGTTTCAAATTCCATATTATGTTGGTTTAGAAGATGATTATGATATGGGTATCAAATTTGATTATACTGGTATTGAAAATCTTACAATCAATGTTGCGTATTTTCACCAACCCGAACCACAAGGAGCTCCAAATTATTCAGGTCGATATTCGTATGACATTACACCATCGGCAACAGCAAGTTTAAAAGAAACAAATCAATTTAATGTACGTGCTGCATTAGATGTTACTGAAGATATTGAACTTGGTGTATCAGGACAAGTTGGAAACAATTACAATAGCGTGCTTGACGAAAGTGAATCTTCAATTGCATTAGCAGGTCATGCTGTTGCAAACTTTGGAAACTTCAACTTCAAAGGTGAATATGTATATTACAACTATGGAGCACAAGACAATGACGGAAACGATTTAGACAAAGTTCAAATGGGAGCATATGGATATGACTATAATGTTGCTGCCGAAGCAAGTATGTATGTTGCCGGATTAGCTTACTCTATAGATGTTGATTGGGGTCCAATCTCAAATGTACAGCCGTATGTTGATTATTCACGAATTGAAAAAGCAGCTGATGGATATGCAGCAACTGATCACTTAGTGCCTGGTATGCTTATTACAGCTGGTAGTATATATACCTATGTGGATTATGCTATGGGTAGAAATAATGCATGGTTAGGAAATCAATGGACAGACGGATTAGCTGAAGGAATAGAAGATGATGAGTGGAATTCAAGATTTAATATAAATATTGGCTATTATTTTTAATTAGAACAAAATAATAATATATATTTATATCATATTTAAACACATAAAGCATGTCTGAAAATACAAAAATTACTGTAAAAGATTTAAATATCATTTTCGGTAAACATCATAAAGAGGCTAAAAGACTTATAGATCAAGGTGTTTCAAAAACGGAAATTTTAAAAAAAACCAATTGTACTGTTGCCGTTACCGAAGCAAATTTCGATATTAAACAGGGCGAAATATTTGTTGTAATGGGACTGAGTGGTAGTGGTAAATCTACATTAATTCGTGCCTTGAATCGTTTACTGGAACCCACATCCGGTGAAGTCATTTTAGACGGTACTGATGTGTTGAAAGCAAACAAAGATGAGTTGCGTGAAATACGACGAAAAAAGTATGGCATGGTTTTCCAACATTTTGGTTTATTACCACATAGGACAGTAGCGTCAAATGCAGCATTTGGACTCGAAATTCAGGGTATACCTGAAGATGAACGAGTGAAGAAAGCATATGATATACTTAAAATTGTCGGACTCGAAGGTTATGAAGAGAAAATGACTGGTGAGTTAAGTGGAGGTATGCAACAGCGTGTAGGTTTAGCACGTGCTCTTGCAAATGAACCTGAAGTTTTATTAATGGACGAGGCATTTAGTGCCTTGGATCCATTAATTAGAGGAAATATGCAGGATGAACTGTTAAATTTGCAGGATTCTCTGAAAAAAACAATCGTATTTATTACGCATGATTTGGATGAAGCATTAAAACTTGGCGATAGAATAGCTATTTTAAATGATGGTAAAATTGTACAAATAGGTACACCCGAGGAAATCCTTACTAAACCTGCTGATGAATATGTGCGTACATTTGTTGAAAATGTAAATAGAGGTAATATTGTAACTGCACAAACAATAATGTTTGAAAAACCTACACGTATAGAACTCAAACGTGAGGGAACAGAAGTAACGCTTCGGAAAATGAGAAATACCGGATTCAGTGTTTTGCCGGTTGTTGATGAGGACAATAAGTTTATTGGCTTTGTCTTTGATGACGATGTCGTACAAATTCGTGGAGATAAATCAAAATCTATTCGCGATATTATTTATAAATATAGTGCGTCAGTAAATCTGGACACTCCGGTTTCTGATATTATTGCTGCATATCGCGATTCGTCTATTCCTATAGCTGTAGTTGATGAAAACAACAAGTTAAAAGGAATAGTACGACACTCAGCTGTTGTGTCTGAGGTAGTTGGTAAAGACGAAAATGAAATAAAAACGGATATTAAAAATGCATTAGAAATATGAAATATTTAGAAATTGGAAAACATGTAGAAAAAGGCATCGACTGGTTGGCACAGAATGCAGAACCTTTTTTTGATGCAATAACGGTGGTTATAGAGTTTCTTGTCGGTGCATTTCAGGATTTACTTCTTATGCCACATCCGTTTTTGATGATAGCTATAATTTCTCTTATAGCATATACGGTATCGGCTGGCAGAAAAAATATATTTACTGCTCTGGGATGGAAAAAAGGGCGTTTTCTTGGTCTTTTCACGCTTATAGGATTTGTATTGTTATTTCTTATGGGATTTTGGAACGAAACAATGCAAACCCTTGCATTAGTTGTTACTTCCGCAATTTTAGCTTTACTAATTGGTATTCCGGTAGGTATTCAAACTGCCCGAAGTGAGCGTGCTGAAAAAATTATTCGTCCTGTTTTGGACTTCATGCAGACAATGCCAGCATTTGTGTATCTAATTCCTGCTATTTTATTCTTTAGTGTAGGAAATGTTCCCGGTGTTGTTGCAACAGTTGTGTTTGCTTTACCTCCTGCTGTTCGTCTTACCAGTCTTGGTATTAGAAATGTTCAGTCAGATGTGGTGGAGGCTGCATATGCCTTTGGTGCTACCGAAAGACAGTTGCTCTATAAGGTGCAAATACCATTGGCTTTACCGAGTATTTTGGCTGGTGTCAATCAGGTTATAATGTTATCATTGTCAATGGTTGTTATTGCTTCTATGGTCGGAGCGGCCGGTCTGGGACAGGATGTATATAAATCAATTTTAACTGCCGATCTTGCACTTGGTGTAGAATCAGGATTGGGTATAGTGATTATTGCTATTATACTTGATAGACTTACTCAAGCAGTTGGTGAAAACACAAATAATAAATAAATGTCTAACTTTAAAAATTATAAATATGAAAATTAAATTCTTAAAAGCCCTAGCAGTATTGTTAGGTTTAGGTTTACTTATGAGTTGTAACCCTAATAAAAAAGGAAGTTCATCTGAAGATAAAGATGTTGCTGAAAACAAAAAAATTAGTGTATTATATCCTAACTGGTCTGAGGGAATAGCTTTTACGCACTTAGCAAAAGTTATGCTCGAAGATAATGGATATGATGTGAAAGTAACACCGTTAGAACCGGGATTAATTTATGCATCTCTCGCTAAAGGTGATTCTGATTTATTTTTTGATGCGTGGTTACCTAATACTCACGAAGGATATTGGGAAAAATTTGGTGACAAATTAGATAAATTAGGTGAATCTTTTAGTAATGGTACTACCGGTTTAGTTGTACCGTCGTATGTTGATGTTAATTCTATTGAAGAATTAAATGAGAATGCAGACAAATTTGATGGTAAAATTATTGGTATTGGTAGTGGAGCTGGTATTCATGCAAATACTGAAAAAGTTATTGAAGAGTATGGTCTTGATTTTGAACAAGTAACTTCTAGTGGTACAGCTATGGTTGCAAGTCTTAAAAAACATACAGACAAAGAAGAACCGGTTGTTATTACTGGATGGAAACCTCATCACATGTGGGCAAATTTTGACTTGAAATATCTTGATGATCCTAAAAATGTATATCCAAAAGATGTATGTGCTATTTTAAGCCGTAAAGGTTTTTCTGAAGATTTTCCACAAGTGAAAAAATTCTTAGCTAACTTTAACCTTTCTGAACCTCAATTATATGAATTGATGGCACAAATTGAAGAGGTTGGTGATCCTTTAGAAGCTTCTAAAGCATATTACAAAGAAAACAAAGATGAATTTGCTGGTTGGTTCCCAACTGAAGATAAAAAATAATTCGAT
This sequence comes from Bacteroidales bacterium, assembly GCA_046482735.1. Lineage (GTDB taxonomy): Bacteria > Bacteroidota > Bacteroidia > Bacteroidales > UBA1715 > JAQICB01. Next base: position 4,697 of record JAWOEL010000033.1, read on the forward strand.
CGTTACTTTATTTTATATTACAAGAGGTTGCATATTTGTGTAACCTCTTTTTTTTGTCTATTGTATTGTTGTTATTATAACGTGAGTTCGACGTAATTTTTCAAGTTCAGGTTGATGTAAAATGTTGAAGATTAAGGCAAATCGATGAATCTTATCGGGATAAGATGAAGAGATGTAACGCACATATTCAATATTTTACACAAAGCAATCAATGAAACGCTTATAAACAGCAATCTTCTTCTTAAAAATAATTCGATTTATCCCGATAATACTCATTATTTTTAATCGAATCTT
>JAWOEL010000054.1:0-5987 GCA_046482735.1 Bacteroidales bacterium
GAAAAAAACAACGACAAATCGCGTAAACGCAAAAATAAAAAAACCGAAATAGAAGAAACTCAAATAAAAAATTATAATCTATCTATTAAAAACAGAATAAAAGGTAAAAAACCTGTTGCAGCAGGAAATAAAGGTATGAAGCACACAAACGGTGAAGTGTTTGTGTTTTTAGTTGATGATAATGAAATGCAATTAAAAGTTCTACAAGAACAGTTTAAGAACACAAAAAGCTTCAAAAAGACAAAAGGATTCACTAGCGGAAAAAGTTTGCTCTCATACATTAAAGAACGAAAATTCCCTAAACACTCCATAATTTTAGTTATTATGGATTACTTTCTTGAAAATTCTGATAATGAAGAATCCCAAAATGGTATCGCAGTATTAAATCACATAAAAGAATACGACCCGAATATTGAAGTTATAATGCTTTCAAGCAGTAGTGATGTAGACATCGCCACTTCATCTTCACATTTTGGTGCAGTCACCTTTATACAAAAAGGGAAAGATGCTTTTAAAAAAATCCTAAACAACATGATTTGGGCAATTCACGAACAAGAAAAAATTCGTAAAAAAGCTGAAACAAAACGTATTATCAAATCTGCCATTATTATCTTTTTGTTTTTCTTAATTGGTATTATTGCCTATGATGCAATTACACACCAACTAAATATTTTACCAATGCCTACTGAAGAAATGCCAAAATAGGTCATTCAAAAAATGTCATGATTTATTTGAATCATGACGATATGACACATTTTGTCTAATGGCATATATTTTGGTTAGGGTTACGCAAAATTATGTGTAACCCTAATTATTTATAAATATGCAAAAAGGTCAAATTGGAATCAATACAGAAAACATCTTCCCTATTATTAAAAAATTTCTGTATTCAGATCAGGAAATATTCTTACGCGAATTAATTTCTAACGCGGTAGATGCAACGCAAAAATTAAAAACATTAGCAAAACTCGGACAATATGACAAAGATATGTCCGATGCTGTTATACGCGTCAACCTGGACAAAGCAAACAAAACAATTACCATCTCTGATGAAGGTATCGGTATGACTGAAGATGAAATTGATAAATATATCAATCAAATAGCATTTTCTGGTGCCGAAGAATTTGTTGAAAAATACAAAGACAATGTTGATGCAATTATTGGACACTTTGGTCTTGGTTTCTACTCATCTTTTATGGTTGCCGAAAAGGTTGAAATTCAAACGAAATCATACCAAAAAGATGCAAAACCGGTAAAATGGGAATGTGACGGAAGTCCTGAATTTTCTATAACACCCATAGAAAAAGAACAAGTTGGTACAAATATTATTCTTCATATAAACGATGACTCTCAAGAGTTTTTAGAAGAAGCTAAATTAAATGAACTGCTCACTAAATATTGTAAATTCTTGCCTATTCCTATTACATTTGGCAAGGAGCAAGAATACAAAGATGATAAATACGTCGATACTGATAAAGATAAAATTATAAACAACACAAGCCCTGCGTGGACAAAAAAACCAACTGAACTAGAAAAAGAAGATTATCTCAATTTCTACAAAGAGTTATATCCGGCGAGTGAAGAGCCTCTTTTCCACATACACTTAAATGTTGATTTTCCATTTAATTTAACCGGGATTCTCTATTTTCCAAAAATTAATAACAATATTGAAGTTCAAAAAAATAAAATTCAACTTTACTGTAATCAGGTTTTTGTAACAGACTCGGTTGAAGGAATAGTTCCTGAATTTTTAACACTTCTACACGGTGTATTAGATTCTCCGGATATACCTCTAAACGTTTCGAGAAGTTACTTACAAAGTGATCAAAACGTTAAGAAAATATCAAACCATATTACTAAAAAAGTAGCTGACAGGTTGCACGACATATTCAAAAACCAACGCGAAGAATTTGAACAAAAGTGGGATGACCTTAAATTATTTATTTCATATGGTATGCTGAGCGATGAGAAATTTTATGATCGTGCTCAAAAATTTGCTTTACTAAAAAATGTTGATGGTTCTTACTATACTTTTGATGAATACAAAACATTAATTCAGGAAAATCAAACCGATAAAAACGATACCTTAGTTTATTTATATACAACCGACAGCAAAAAACAATTTAGTTACATTAAAGCTGCAAAAGAAAAAGGGTACGATGTATTAGATATGGACGGGCATCTTGATGCTCATTTAATAAACCAGCTTGAACAAAAATTTGAAAAGGCACAATTTACTCGTGTAGACTCTGATATTATTGAAAAATTAATTCAAAAAGACGAAGCTAAAGAGTCGAAATTAAGCAATGAAGAGCAACAAAACTTAACTCCTGTGTTCTCTTCACAAACGCCAACAGAACATTACATTGTTCAATTTGAGGCTTTAAATGACGACGATATGCCTGTTGTGATTACCCAAGCAGAGTTTATGCGACGCATGAAAGATATGGCAAAAATGAACCCAGGCATGGGATTCTACGGTGAACTTCCTGACAGTTACAATCTTGTAGTCAACACAAATTCTGACTTAGTAAATCAAATAAACGAAGACTGCAAAAAATCTGTGGGTGAAAAAATTGAAAAAATCAATACACAAATAGAACCTCTAAACAAAGAAAAAGAGGCTCTTGATGCTAAACACAAAGACAAAAAGGATGAAGAAATTCCTACAGAAGAAAAAGACACAAAAAATGAGCTTTCAAAACAAATTGAAGAACTTACAAACGAAAAAAATTCAATTTTGAAAGATTATGGTTCTCAAAACGACTTAGTTAAAGAATTAATTGATTTAGCTCTTATTTCCAACAATATGTTGCAAGGAGAAGAATTAAATAAATTTGTAAAACGAAGTCTCAATTTAATTACAAAATAACTAATGCTTACAATATATCATAATGCACGTTGTAGTAAAAGCAGAGAAGGTCTTTCTTTTTTGAAAAAAAAGACCACAAATTTTAAGGTTGCAGAATATATGAAAAATGGTATCTCAGAAGACGAAATTCGGGATATTACATCAAAAATAAATTGTTCTGCTCATGATATAATACGTACTCAGGAATCTATCTATAAAGAATTGTACAAAAGCAAAGATTTATCTGAAGATGAATGGGTAAAGGCTATTGTCTCTCACCCTAAACTACTACAACGTCCAATTATTGTTTCGGACACACAAGCAATAATTGCTCGGCCTGCCGAAAAAATTAATGATATTGTATAACATAAAAAGAGCTCTTATACAGAGCTCTTTTTTTATATAACACAATTATCTTATGGATTTAGAAAAAATTTGTTTTGAATCAATACATGCAATACGCGACGTTGGTGCTTATATTCGAACACAAACTAAAGAAACAAACAAAAACATTCAATATTCACACAAGGGGAAAAATGATTTTGTAACTGAAATAGATAAAAATTCGGAAAAAAAACTTGTTTCCAAATTATCACAAATTTTTCCTGATGCCGGATTTATAGCAGAAGAACAAACAACAACAAATAATTCTGCTAAAACATATAATTGGATAATAGACCCGATTGACGGAACTACGAATTTTATTCATAATTTATATCCGCATGCTATCAGCGTTGCTCTGGTGAAAAACGACATACCTATTTTAGGCATTGTATACGAAATAGGTTTAGATGAATGTTTTTATACCTGGGAAAATGCACCAGCATATTGTAATGATACCATAATATCGGTCTCGGATAACCAAACAGTAGAAAACTCTCTCATTGCAACCGGGTTTCCTTATTTTGACTATAGCAAAATGAAGGGATTTCAAGCAACATTAGAACATTTTATGCACAACTCTCAAGGTATTAGAAGACTAGGTTCTGCAGCTACAGATTTAGCTTACGTAGCGTGCGGACGATTTGATGCTTTTTACGAATACAGTCTTAAACCATGGGACGTAGCAGCAGGTGCTTTTTTGGTTCAACAAGCAGGTGGTATGGTTTCAGATTTTTCCGGAAAAAATAATTTTATATATGGTAGCGAAATTATCGCAACAAATAAATTAGTATATTCAGAATTTTATTCAATAATATCAAACAAACTAAGTTCATGATACAAACAGCAGTTGTGATTTTAAACTGGAATGGTTTAGGTTTCTTTAAGCAATTTTTTAAAACATTAATTTCCGAAACTGAAGATGAAAATACTGCTGTCTATATAATAGATAACGCATCAACAGACAAAAGCATACATTTTATTGAACAAAATTATGCCCATGTACCGATAATTAAACTAGATAAAAATTATGGTTTTGCAGGTGGTTATAATAAAGGTTTAGAAAAAATAGATGCTCGGTATTACATCCTTTTAAATTCAGATATTGAAGTCACTCCCGATTGGACAACAAGTTTGATTTCCACTCTCAAAAACAATCCCCATATAGCAGCTTGTGCACCAAAAATAAAAGCCTATAATAATAAAGATTACTTTGAATATGCCGGTGCAGCAGGTGGTTTTATAGATAAATATGGTTACCCCTTTTGCAATGGCAGATTATTTAATTATACAGAACAAGATAACGGACAATATGAATTGCAAAAAGATATATTTTGGGCAACCGGAGCTGCTATGTGTATCAGAAGTTCTGCATTCCATGAAATTGAAGGGTTTGATGACGATTTTTTTGCACACATGGAAGAAATAGATGTGTGCTGGAGACTCAAAAACAGGGGATACTCCATACAATACGTACCGAGTTCTACAGTGTATCACGTTGGTGGAGGCACCCTACCAAAGGAAAATCCATTTAAAACATATTTAAATTTTCGCAACAATCTCTTTTTACTCTACAAAAATTTAGATACATCTTCCTTTTATTCAATATTATTCCGCAGACATGTATTTGACCTACTCGCATGTATAATGTTTTTAATAAACGGGAAATTTAAAAACACATTAGCTGTTTGTAAAGGATACAAACAATTTTACCAATCACTCTCTTCACTCAAAGCAAAACGAAAAAAATCTGAGGCATACCGCACACAAAGGAAACATAAAGAAATTTTTCAAAAAAGCATTATTATACAACATTATCTTTTCAAAAAGAAACACATACATGTATAATATCTGATGAAAAAATACTACTCAATTCTCATTATAATGCAGAAACAATTTTTTCAAGAGCAATAGCACGAGAACCTTTTACTAAAATAATACTATCGCGTACAGGAAAATGCTGTAAATAATGAAGTAATTCATCAACATCACTAAAATGTAAAGAATGTGGATTTGATATAGGCGGCCAGTTTCCAACAGATATAAAAAACATATCAGAATGTGCAAGAATTAAATCCTGCACACGTTCATGTTCTGTTTCAGCATACATACCTAACTCATACATCTCTCCAAGAATAGCAACTTTTTGTTTCCCCTCTACATCTAATGCATTAAAATTATCAATTGCCACTTTCATACTAGAGGGATTGGCATTATAAGCATCTAAAATAACAGTATTGCTCGATGTTTGAACAATCTGAGAACGATTATTAGTTGGAACATACGATTCTATAGCATTGGCAATTTCGGTAAGCGACACATTAAAATAAACACCAATAGTACAAGGGTCCCAGTTCGCCGCCAGGAAGCCGTTTTCTTTGTTTGAATCCGAGTAGCCCAGCATGATTTCCTGGGTGTTGCCACGGGCTTCGAGGACCTGCTTGTAGGCCTCGTTTTCGAACAGTGTTCCCATGATCCGGTCGGCACCGTTGAGCGCCGACTCGGTTTCGAGCAGCGGCACCACATCGAGACCTGCGTGGTCGGGCAGCGAGACTGCGCCGACCTGATCGGCGAGGAACAGCACTTCAAGGACGTGGCTCGGCTCTTCGGTCATCGAGATACAGTAGGTGTCGATGGCTTCGACGCCGAACTCGTCTTGCCAATCGCCGAGTGCGGCGAACCGCGTGAGCACTTTCTCGGCAATCTCCGAGACATCGCCAGGGTTCTCGGGATCGATGATCGGCTCGTCCTGAAG
>JAWOEL010000084.1:0-5206 GCA_046482735.1 Bacteroidales bacterium
GGAACATATATGATATAACTAAGAGGGTATTCGAAATGGATACCCTCTTTTTTGTGTCGAAAAATGAGGTGTTACTATAAACGTGAGTTCGACGTAATTTTTCAAGTTCAGGTTGATGTGAAATGTTGAAGATTAAGGCAAATTGATGAATCTTATCGGGATAAGATGAAGAGATGTAACGCACATATTCAATATTTTACACAAAGCAATCAATGAAACGCTTATAAACAGCAATCTTCTTCTTAAAAATAATTCGATTTATCCCGATAATACTCATTATTTTTAATCGAATCTTACTATTTCTAAGCGTTCTGAACTCAAAAATTATATCGAACTCACGTTATTATTTTGTAAATTTCCAGAATTTTTTTGTGTAGTATACACGAATTTATTGTATATTTTTATGCTAATTGAAAAATAATAACATATGGTTACCTGGTTTGAAAATTTTTCATTTCCAATACTTTTTATTGTTGGTATTCTTTTTTTAGTACCCTTATTGTTATCACAAATAACTAAACACTTGAGTCTTCCGAATATAGTAGCGTATATGATTGCGGGAATTATTATAGGACCTTCTTTTTTGAATTTTTTGGATGAACACATGTTAACCAATATGGAGTTTATTACCCATATGGTTTTGGGATTTGTTGCGTTTAAAATTGGGTTGAAATTAAATATAAAAGAGCTTATTGCTCGCGGTAAAGGATTGTTTATAACTGTTTTTTTTGAGTCATTTCTTGCTGTAGGTCTTGTGACATTATTTCTATATATTCTTACGGGTAATCTTGCTTTATCTCTTATTTTTGGAGCTTTAGCTCCGGCAAGTGCACCAGCTGGCACTATTGCTGTAATTGATGAAACACAATCGAAAGGAAGTCTTACGCATACATTATATTCTATAGTAGGATTAGATGATGGGGTTGCTATTATTATTTTTGGTTTTATAAGTCCAATAGCTGTATTTCTTCTTTCACATTCGGCGGATGGATTGGTTATGGACAACGATATGTGGATATCGTTTGTAAAACCTTTTGGGGAAATTGGACTTAGTATTCTTTTGGGAGGGGGTATAGCTGCTCTTTTTATGTGGCTAACTCATTATAAGGGGTTTCGTGAGGAATTGATGCCTCTTACATTTGGTAGTGTTATATTGGTTGTTGGCTTGTGTCAATTGCTACATCTTTCAGAAATTCTTTCCGGTATGGTGTTCGGATTAGTTATTGGCAATTATCCTCATCTCGAAACAATTAAAGAATATGAAGAGGAGGAAGTAGGTTTTATTATTCCTTTATTTTATCTTCTTTTTTTTACTATTGCAGGAGCTAATTTGCATATACAGTCAATTCCCTCTCTGGGAATGGTTGGTCTTTTTTATATTATTGGCAGAGCATTTGGAAAGGGGTGGGGAGCTTTTTTGGGGGCTAGTGTCGGTGGTTTTGAACCGAAAATAAGAAAATATCTTGGTTTTGGTATTTTATCACAAGCTGGAGTTGCAATTGGGTTAGCTTTAGTAGTTAAAAATACTTTTCAGGGAGTAGGCCCTGAAGTAAATGAGGCTGGTCTTACTATGGGCGATTATATTGGAAATGTAGTATTTACTACTATTACGGCAACTAGTGTGTTTTTTGAAATTGTTGGTCCGGTTTTAACGAAGTATGCACTTAAAAAATCTCATGAAGTGCGTACATAATATTTGTTTTGATATATATGTACAGATAATTGATTTAATTATTTTTTGTACCTTTGTTGAGTTAATAACCACATTGTGTAATCGAAATATTATAACTGTGCAGATTGTATGATGTTAATATATAAAGGATTTTTAGTGCATTATGTATATAATAAGGAATTGTGGAAATAAATATGATAAGTATAATAATAATAGCCTATAATGAAGAGAAGTTTATTGCAGAGATTTTACAGGCTTTGGTTAATCAGACAATGCAAAATTTTGAGGTAATTGTTGTTGATAGTAATAGTACTGATCAGACAGAGTCTATAGCAAAACAATATGCTTCGGATTTTGCTGATTTTTCCTATATAAAATTGCATGAAGCACGAGGTCCTGCGTATGGCAGAAACAATGGTGCAGAAGTTGCTAAATATGAAAGATTATTGTTTTTCGATGCGGATACGTCTGTTGAAAAAACGTTTATTGAGCGTATTAATGCTGAAGTTGAAACAAGAAAATTAGATGTTGCCAGTTGCCCGATACGTGTTTTGAATGGTGGTGTTATATCAGATTTGGGAGCATTTTTCCTTAATTCATGTATGTTTGTGTTACAACCTGTTTATTCAACGGGGTACGGAGCGTGTTTTATTTCTACGCAAGAAGTTCATAAAGCTGTTGGTGGTTTTGATGAACATATTGGTCTTTGTGAAGATTGCCATTACTTAAAAAAGGCTCGTCGTACATATCATTTTTCATATGGTATTTTGTCTTCATATTTTTTTACTTCCGACAGACGAGCTCAATCCGAAGGTGGTTTTCGTACTATGATGAAGTATATAAAAACACATTTATACAGAATGTTTACTAAGAAAGAAATACTCAAAGAAAAAATTGTATATACTTACGGTAATTATTAACACATATATTAAAATAACATGAATAAAAGGATTCGTAATAATTCCATACTATTGAAATTAGATGAAATGGTGCGAGAGGTTTTAAAATTGTTTACTAACATGTATTTTTATATTGGTGTTGGTACCCTATTTATCGGTATTGAATTGAATTTTTTTTCGCAGAAATATCTGCTTAATTATATAGAAAATGGTCAATCGTTACCTGTTTTGTCTGATCTTATATTAGATAATATACCTTTATGGGATATAGATTATATGTATGATATTTTTTCTCTTTTTTCTCTTTTTGTGTTTATTTTATTTATAATTCATAAACGAAAATACGATCATATTCCCTATTTTTTGGTGCTCGTTGGTATTTTTCAGATAGTGAGAGGTTTTTTTATTGTTCTTACACCATTTGGAAACCCAATGGGATTTGATGGAACAGATGGACCGTTTAATGGTTTTACCGATATAGAGTTGGGTGTATATCCATCAGGACATACCGGAGTGGCCTATCTGTATTTTTTATTGGTAAAAGTGCAACCATACCGATATTTGCTTTTGGTGTCTGCTCTTATAATTATTTTTACTCTTTTTGTATCGAGAGGACATTATACGATTGATATTTTATCGGGAATCTTTTTTGCTTATGCTATTAAATGTTTTGGCGAACGGCATTTGCTTAGCTTTTTTATTCCGTATTATTCAAATTCTAAGGTTTAATGGGGTAATGCAATTTTATTTTCTTTCTTTAAAAAATATCTATTATATGTTATCGTTAACGTTAAATCAGGCATGGGGTACTTTGTTTTTGTTAAGTTAATTTCAAAACTGTAATCAATGAGTTTATTTTTTGCGATTATACTATTTTGTGTTGCTACATTATGCATATTATTTGCAGGCACTGCATTAACGAGATATGCTGATATTCTTGCAGATAAAACCGGTTTGGGAGAAGCATTTGTGGGGGCTGTGTTTTTAGGTGGTGTAACGTCTTTGCCCGGTATTATAACTTCTATTGTTGCTGCATATAATAATCATCCGCAATTGGCAGTGAGCAATGCAATAGGTGGTATTGCCGCACAAACAGTTTTTTTATCAATTGCAGATATTTCATATTCTAAAGCTAATCTCGAACATGCTTCTGCATCATTAACTAATTTAATGCAAGGGGTATTACTTATCGGTTTATTAACCCTTGTAATTCTTGGGATAGTTAGCCCTGATATTACATTATTTCATATTCATCCAATAACTTTTATTATTATATTGGTTTATTTTGGGGGTACCAGAATGATTTCACGTGCCAGGGAAAAACCTATGTGGGAACCGAAACATACAATTTTAACAGTGAAAGATATTCCGGTAAAAGATAATATTATAAAATCAACCGTAAGCTCTCTTATTTATAAGTTTATTTTGTTATCAGTTATTGTAGGTGGTTCGGGATATGTAATAGGGATTTCCGGTATTACGATTGCTAACGAGACAATGCTAAGTGAAAGTTTTGTCGGAACTTTATTTACCGCAGTTGCTACATCACTTCCTGAGTTAATTGTCACCTTAGCTGCTGTTAGGCAGGGTGCTTTAACTCTCGCTGTTGCTAATATTATCGGAGGTAATTCGTTTGATGTGCTTTTTGTTGCTTTTTCTGACATTGCATATAAAGACGGGAGTATATTACATAATATAACGCATGATGAATCTTTTATTATTGCATTAACGATGCTTATGGTTTGTGTGTTAATATTGGGATTGCTTTTCAGACAGCGTAAAGGTATTGCTAATATTGGGTTAGAGAGTGTTTTGGTAATAATGTTATATATTATTGGAAATGTTTCTTTGTATTTCCTTTTTTAGTTTCTGTTTAAAATAATCATTTGCATTTTTCACCCTTTGCCTTGTGTCTTTTTGATAAATGCTCAATTATGAATGCTCAATCCGTCAGTGGACGGACACAGTGCGTAATGAACTGTCGGTGCACAGAAACCCGTCAGCGTTCGTAGATTCTGACGGCGTTTATAGATATGAGATGTTAAATATTAGTTTTGCACCTTTCCTTATGCCTATTTGCCTGTTTGTCTTGTTAGGCTGAAAGTTGCATCTCGCTTTAGTGGATCTATACTAATTCAGCCCAATGGCAACGCCTTGGGTGAAAAAACAGCATCAAACCACCTGTTTGTTGCCTTGAAAAGGCAGCATAGAATCCTGCCTTTCAGGCAGATGTAGTGCTCGTTTCTATTCCGGAGGTCTGTTACCTCCGGTTATGAAAATACAACACCTCCGGTGTTAGGGCGTTTATAGATATGAGATGTTAGTTGTCAGATTCCACAACGAACTGCCAGTGCACTACCCATGTCATTGCGAGTGTAACGAAGTGGAGCGTGGCAACCGAAACGAAGTGGAGCTCAACGAAGTTAATCTCAGGCAATGAAAAACGACATTAAAGAACTGGCAGTACAGGTGCATGAGATCTTTCATTCCGCTTCGCTTCATTCAAGATGACGTGCTTCGAATGAATGTGAATAATGGTTAATTATCAATTGTCAATTGTTATATGCTCTGTGTTTGTCTGTGGTGACAATAATTTTTAATGCTTAATGAACTGTCGGAGCACAGAAACCCGTCA
>JAWOEL010000020.1:0-15809 GCA_046482735.1 Bacteroidales bacterium
GCCCGGAACAGCAGTTGCTATATTATCTTCTGCAGTTGAAATTGCAGCCACAAGACCCGATTTGTCAACTGTAGGTGTACTTCCACCCGCAAGACCTTCGAGAACAACATAGTCAATTGCAACAGCACCTGCGGTTGTAGGCTCATCAGATATTTTCCATTGAAATTTATATACTTCCGTTAAATCTAAGTCATAGGAATCTCCCCAATCTGCTTGAGAAAAATCAGACCACGCCAAGTCAACTTTTGTCCAATCTGTATGAGAAGAAACTGGCACCGCATATGTATCATAATTTGCATCTGTTCCTAAATTATCCGGTAAATATATTTCCAAGACACAGGCATCTCCTTTATGATAAAACGAAATACCGGTTGCACCACTAATATCCATTGGTGTTTCATCTGCACCTAACTGTGTTCCAATACCAACAAAAGGATCATTATCATCTGCCCCCCATGTTCCACCGAGCGTATAAGTAACCTCCGCAGCATATCCTGATCCATTTGCACCACCTTCTGTCATGGTAAAATCAACCGTATCAGAAGTTTGTGGATCTATCGTTGACGTTCCCGCATTATCAACATCAGTATACGTAAACCATACACCGCCAAGCTCATTTAAATTATCCATATCTTCGCAGTCATCAACAAGCGTTGAATTACTAGCTAACTTATTCGCAACAGACATATCAGAAAAAGACTCCATTGCAATACTTTCAGTACTTTGAATATTTCCGGGTGTATATGAAATTGACATCACATCACCAGCTTCGATACTTACCGAAGTAGCCAACTCCAACACAATAGTAGAAGTTCCATCGAGAGAAATTGCAGTAAACGGAGATGTTTGTGTTATTGTATTAATTGTAAAATCAAAATTTCCTGTTTCCGAAGAAGCCGGTGTCATAACATCTTTATTAACGCTAAGAATAACTTGTGTACCATCAGCATTTGTTTCGGCCCCGGTAATACGCGGAGGAGTTGGTCCGGCATTTGAATATGGATTTGGCATATTGCCGGACATGGTTAACAAGTAAAGTATTTGAATAGTTGGTGCATAATAGCCATATCCTTCATTTTTATTTTTTAAATACGTATAAAATGTATTAAGATTTGATTGCTGTGTATCATCAACCATTAGTGCAGACCCAAGACCACCGACAAAACAAGAATTTCCTTGTCCCTCACCTTGATCCTGAACACCAGTATACGAAGATGCATCAATACTCGTATATGCACCAACACTACCCGGATTATTTAACACGCCTTGCGCCGACATAAACTCAATAGAATTATCACACATTTGTTTTGATTCGGATGTACCAAACCATACATAATCCCATGCTACACGCCACGGCGTACGACAGGCATCCCAATAAAAATCATATCCACCTTGAACATGATCTTGTGTTCCGGAAGCTGTACACCAGTCAGGCCACACACCATTTCGTTGAGAAGATTGTAAAAAACTATGTGACGCGGTATAAACCGAACTCCAGTTTCGAGTATTTGTAAACCCTTCCTGATCCTGAGCTTGCATAAACAAACCGACACTTGCCGTTGTAAAATAACATGGGTTTTTGGAATCATCCCAATGATGTCCGGGTTTAAACACATTATCATTATCTACTTGCGAATCTCGTATTTTAGCAAGAATATTTTCTGTTTCCTGTATATAATTAATCGTTCCGGAACTTCCCCATTGCTTATGTGCTAACGCCAGAGCAAGTGCAACGTCTAAATCACCGTCTGTAGCAGAACCGCCACAACTTCCTCCACACTCACTATCTGGAGCCACATCGGTAAATCCCTCAATTTTCCAATCCATCAAATACCCCCCCTGAGTAGAGAAGTTTGTATAGTAATTATACAACTTATCAAATTTATCTTGGGCAGTCGTATTGGAAGAATTTGACATATATACATAAATAAGCATTCCATACCCTATACCTTCACTAACTGTATAGGTTGGGTCATCAAACTCAATCCGACCTAAATCACCACTTTCTTCATAAAATTCTGCATCCCAATTTTCATACAATGATTGTATTCGTGCATTATCCGGAGTTTGGGCTGTAATCCCATGCGGATATTCAACATTTTGAGGAAACGGGAAGTTTTGTCCCAATACAGTGACCGATAGCATCATCAATACACTTAGAAAAGAAATTTTCATAACATCATTTTTAAATTATTTATCATAGTATTTATTTCGGTTCAAAGATAAAATATTATATTTCTATTTATCTTTTAAAACTTCATAATATATAACAGCAATATAAACATTACCCCTATACTCATGTTTATCTCTAAAGTTACTAGCATCCGAAAGCTGGTATTTTAAAAAGCCCTGAGAAGCTGGTATTTTTGTTTTGTGAAAAAAATAACAAAATATAGTACTCTTCACGCAAAACAAATATAACAAAAAATCAGTAATTAGACAAATTTTAGATTTTGTGCCAACTTGGATTTTTGAAAGTTGTACCAATACTTACAAAACCGATAAAGGCGTTAGTTAAATATAAGACATACAATCAGTTTGTCGCTTTACTTTTCGGACAGCTTAGTATATATCAGATAATGAATGATTTATCTACAGACACTGGAGTATGTGAAACATTCATTTCTGACCTAAAACTTAAACAAAGTCCGACTCGTTCAACCATGAACGATGGCAATAAGAAGCGTGATTGGCAGGTGTTTGAGAGTTTATATTATCGTTTGTTAAGTCACCACAAAACAGTTTAAAAAAACATCACAATATTAATGTCATAAAAGAGATTAAAAACAAAAGTATCAAACTAAGTAATAGTTCAGTCACATCATTATGTCTATCCATGCTTGACTGAGCAGAATTTCGAACAGCTAAAGGAGGAATTAAAACATACTGCTTGAGATAACACATTCATGATTCCTGAAATGGTTAATATCAATGAAGCTAAGGTTCACGACCGATAAGGTTTAAAGCAATTGGTTTTTGAGAAAGACATATTTTCCGGTTAATTTCTTTTTTTGCAACGTATTTAGTAGCGTGTAGAGCTGATTTTATAATTTTTTAAAATTTCGGATGCTAGTGACTTCTTTTGAATTTAGAAAACTAAAAACAAGACTGAGTTACTGTACTGCTACATTTCATTTATACCTACAACTTTCTTTTCAACTTCATAATTTTTTTTACAATTTTAAAATTACTAATGGTAGCACGCAAACCAAAATTTAAAATGTAATATAACACAAACGAGATTTTTCCTTTTTGTCTATAAAAAAAGATCTTGTTTTTCTTTTGCAGCTGTTTAATATAACCTCCCATAACATCATTTTTCTGTTGCTTCGAAGAATTAACAACTTTTGATGAATGTGTCGGAATTCTGTGCTCTACTGCAGGCAATTGCAAATATTCACCATATTGTTCTCTCAATACATTATCATGCTTTTTTGGTTTAAGAACTTGTATTCCTTCAAAAGTGATATTTTCAAGAGGGAAAATATCATCAAATTTAAAATATCCACCTTTGTGAGGCAAAAAGAATGGACTCAGATTATAGTTAGCAAGTAATTTTATTTCTGCATTATTCAACTCCTTCTCTTTATCTACATAAAACTTATGAAAATAATCAATAAAAACTTTTTTATTTTCAAGTGCCTCATAGAGATTTTTAGTTTCAATATTCAGGTTATCATGCCGTTCATTAAAAAAACCGTGGATATAATAATGAAGTGTATCGGTAAGTTTTGCATCTCGTTTCTTACTTTCATCAGAATCTTCAATTACTTTTATGGGAAATAAATCAATAGCACACGGCGACACCTCGCCTGTATCCATAGATATCACAGATAGTTCTGACGAACATAATTTATCGAAATAATAGGTTAGTTCTTCTGTATTTCCAAAGGCTAAAAAGTAATTTTGATGATGTTCACACTCCTGTTTTAATGCAGCAATCAGCTTAAAATAATCAGTATACAACAAACTTATATCAATATCATCATCCCAGGGGATATATCCGCCATGACGAACTGCTCCGATAAGCGTTCCGCCGGATATCCAATATTGGATATTATATTTACGACAAACCTCATCAATAAATACAAGCATCTGCAACTGAATGGCTTGAATCTTTTGCAAATTAAGACATGTATAATATTCAAAGCCTTCCTTATGCTTAGTTCTTTTCATAAACCTATAGTATTTTCATCCCTACTTTTGTTCCAAAAGAATTTGTACTATATGATAAGTACTCATAATCCAGATTATTTTGAGCAACAAAACCATTAAATACTTTATAATCAAAATTTTGCCAGAAGGGATATGCAAAATATTCATCAAAAAAAATTATACCTCCTTCGACAAATCTATCCTTCAAAAAATTATATTCTGTTTTTGTTGAAGAATACAAATCATAATCAATATGTATAAAAGCTATTTTTTCATTATTATATTTCACAAAATCAGGAAGAGTATCAGAAAACCAGCCTTTAGACACACGGCATTCGCTATAAAAACCATCAAAAATCACTTCTTTCAACATTGTTTCCATTAGTTTCTCAGGACAATTATACATAATTACATCAACAATATTTTTTTCAATATACTCGCATATAGAATCGAGAGTTCTCATTCTTAATCTTGTTTCTATATCAAATGAAAGATTAGTCTTTAGAAAACTAGTAAGAAATCTTCTTACCATAGGTCTTATTCCATTTTGATTATTCATATATTTTTAAAATTGCAATTTATCAACATTCTATACCATTATTCATAAATCCAATATATTCTCATAAATACGCTTACTTGCATCACAATCGTAAAAATTATGAAATTGTTCCGTAATCATCTGTCTCTTATCACTATGAATAGATGGATTTTCTAAATATGTATTTATGGATTCAAGAAATTCTCTTTGCGAAAACACCTTATCACCGGGTGTTACGCTATTGTAATCAAATAAAAGACCATTAGTTGCTTTATACTGTTCAAGATCATGGCAAAAAAACATGACCGGCCTGTCTAACAATAAAAAATCAATATATATACTAGAATAATCGGTAATAAGAATATCTGTATAAACCAACAATTCACTAACATCCGGAAAAATATCATTACCGGCATATACTATTCTGTCACAATCATATAAATCAGAGCCATACCCTGAATTCGACTTGAGCAATTCTTGTTTATGAGCTCTTATCAACAGATATACATCTTTTTCTCTGAGAAATAAATTTAATTCCTTCGGGTCATAATCAGCAAAAGGAAAAAATTCTGTTGAATGATTTAATTCTCTCCAAGTTGGTGCATATAATAATATCCGCTTTTTCAAATATGAAAACTTTTCATCCAGGTTCTTATGTGTATCTTCACACAAGAGAAAATCATTACGTGGGTAACCTGTAATCCAGACATTCTCCATCCAAATATCGAAACATGCAGCATCCACAATCCTTTCGATATCAGAACATGCAGTTGTATAACTGTATTTTTGCAATAAAACCCGATTATTGTTTACTCTGTATCGAGCAACCTGATGACTAAGCCGTTTAAGCTTTATACCATGTCCCATATAAATTATATTCTTTTTCGATCTCAGAAGATAATATGGAAAAAAAGCATTGCGAGCTACAGCATATGCCATGATAACATGTCTAGATTTAAGAAATAACAATAAAGCTTGTAATGATTTTGCATATACAATTTCATGTGGATATTGCTTATTTAATTCCACAAACAATGTCTTTGATTTTACAAAGAAATATGTCTGCATTTCTGAACGTTGCCGTGCATACAGAAAAAAGTGTTTCCCGTTGTCCATAAATAACGGTTCACTTTCCAAAACAAGAAGCACACGTTTATTCTTAGGAATTAGCGTTTCTAAAATAAAAAAAACAATGGAACCTATAAAATTTATAAGCTTTAAAATATTGAGCCTTGCTTGTTTTCGTGCATTAAAATATTCATGTTTTGAACTTGGCATACTATTCACCTCCGGCAATTGTAATGGTTTCACCTGTAATAAAATTCGCTTTATCAGAACAAAGATACACTGTCATATCAGCAATTTCCTGAGGAGTCCCGATTCGTTGCACCGGTACCAGCTCAATACGCTTCTTCAAATCAGGCCTACCTTTTTGCATTTCAGTCATAATGACACCCGGACGAATAGTATTAACTAAAATATTATAATGAGCCCCAATCCTTGACAGACCGGTAGTTAATGCTTCCAAAGCAGCTTTACTTCCGGCATATTGTACTCCTTGACCTCTTCCCATGCCATACTTAACAGCAATTGAACTAATATTTACAATTCGTCCATAGTTTTGCTTTTTCATATATTCAAAAGCTCGGGCAGACAATAAATACGGAGCACGGGTATTAATTGCAAAATGGGTATCAAAATCTTTGGCACTTAAATCAAATAATGATGTGTCCGCTAAAATCCCTGCACAGTTAATAAGGCAATCAATTCTACCTAATTGTTCAACAACCTCTTCGATTAAAGTAAGATCTTCAGATAAAAAATTACTGCAAAACAAGTGAATATTTTCACGATTATTCCTGATATTTTCAGCATGTTGTTTATTTGAAGAATACTGCATAGCAACCGTATAGCCTTCATCGCACAGAGAATTCACTATAAAAGAACCAATTCCGCCACTGCCGCCCGTTACTAAGGCAACTTTTTTATGTAACATCCGGGTTGTCATGTTTGTCTGCATAATCTTTAAATTCCTGATACTGACTAAGAATCTTTTGCTTTAAATTTGAAGAAGTAATACCTACACCATATGGAAAGTAAAAAACTTGTACTCCAAGATCTTGTAAATAGTCATATTTCCCTTTCCAATCTGAACCAATAACAAATGCATCGACATTTAAATTTTTTACTAATTCAGTGTGATTCAGTGAATGCTGAGGTACAACTATATCCGGTGCCTGTAAAGCTTTAATTATTTCGATTCGTTCTTCAAAGGGAATAATAGGGGGCTTTTTATACGTCGCAACCAATTTGTCTGTACTCACACCAATTATTAATATATCCGCTAACCCTCTTGCATATTCAATCATTCGTAAATGATTAGAATGAAACATATCAAAGGTTCCTCCCACATAAACTACAGTCTTGTTATGTAACATATAATAAAATTAATTTAGTTAAAATTAGTTAAAAATACTTAAATTATACGTATCAAGCATCTCTAAATTTTATTTTTTTTCAGACGTACTAATTAAATCTAAGTAGCCTCCTATTTTCTTCACCTGATTTCTAACAGAATATGTACTAATATCTTTTTGATGTATTACATTCTCCCCCTTCATATAAGCATTATAATGCTCAAGAATAAAGGCTTTTAAAGCATCATAATCACTATACTCAATACATTCACCGGAATTAGTTTTGGTAATAATAGTTTCAACATCACTTTCTTTCGGACCAAGACATAAAACCGGTCTGTGAGCACGTAATATTTCAAATAATTTGCCGGGTATTCTCCCTTTTGCATTATCGGCAATATTGAGTGGTAAAAATAAAATCTGAGCTTTTCTGGTTAACTCTAAAGCCTGAGGACGAGGTATATTACCAAATTCAACAAAATTTTCTAATAAACCATTTTCTTTCAACTCATCTTTTACTGAAAAATCTACAACTCCGGCAAAATTAAGTTTTAGCATTTGACCAAATTCAGGCAGTTCATTTTTTAAATCTTTCAACACTCTAAATAAGGTATCCGGTTTTCTGTCAAATCCTAAAAGACCGGCATGTGTAATAGTAAAATCAGTATCTAATTCAGGTGAATTTGAGCGAAAGTCATCCTCATCAAATCCCCAAAATACCGGACTCACATGTTTTGCACCAATACGTTCCAAATCTTTCCCCCATGTTGGACTTGCAATTGTTATTTTTTTGGCTGTTGCAAATACCTCTTGTTCCATCCGTTTATGTTTTTTATCTGCCCATGGTAAGATATGAAACATTTTGTAGTAATCAACTTGTGTCCATGGATCTTGAAAGTCTGCCAACCATGGAATGTTAAATTTTTGAGACAATTTACAACCTATTACCGTATTTGTATGGGGAGGACCATCTGTTAAAATCGCATCCACTTTATTCTCTCGCAAATATGTAGATAAATATCTTACGGAGGGACGTATCCATAAACATTTTGCATCGGGAATAAAGAAATTTCCACGTAACCAAATAGAAAAGACATCTATAAAACCACCTTTTTTTGAACGAACATAAACAGGATTACTAGGATCATCTTTCTTCCGACCGGAAAAAAATTTAAAAAGACGAAATGGCTCTACAATTTTTTTTCTTAAAACAGTTATTCCTTCTTGTATATCTTTAAAATTGGTTTCATCTTTATATGCATAATCAGCACCATCAGCTGTATAAATAATAGGTTCCCATCCAAATTCACGTAAATATTTTGCAAATTTCAAACAACGATGCACACCTATACCACCTGCCGGCGGCCAATAGTATGTAATAATGAGAACCTTTTTCATGCTTATATTTTAATTATCACAACTTACCTCACGCGTATCATAATAGTCATTAGCTAATAACATAACCAAAACACAATAGGACAGTGTGCATAATTTACTAATAATATTTTGCATATGTTTTTTTACAAATGCATTACATCACGTAAAAAAATAACCAGTGAGAATATCTAAAATCACACACACATAATTCACGATTGAGCATTACTTAGTGTCTTCATTACTAATAATTTTAAACTCAACACGTCTATTCAATGCACGTCCGGCCTCTGTATTATTATCAGCAACAGGCTGATCATAAGCATATCCTTTATATTTAAGACGCGACATAGGTATCGACTTTGCAATATAATTTACAACAGACTGAGCACGAGCTTCAGATAATTTTTGATTATATGCATGAGAACCTTTATTATCAGTATGCCCACCAATTTCAATAATCATATTCGGATTATCCTGCATTATCTTCACCAGATTATCAAGTTCTGTATACGATTTTGGATCTAATTTGGCACTATTAAAATCGAAGAATACATTACGCAATACAATACGTGAATCTTTTTCCAATTTCATTAATTTCACATCTAAAACAATTTCTTGATATTCAGAAGTTTCAGGAATATTAAAGTTTTCCGAATGGAATAAATATCCTTCTTTTTTTACAGCAATACCATAATTTTTTCCGGAAGGTAATGGAATTAAAAATTTTCCGGTAGAGGAATTTGATTCAAGCGTAGAAATAACCTTACCTGTTTCATTATCAGTAATAACAATTTCAGCCTGCAAATAAGTTGAATCTTCAGTATTTGCCTCAGATACCACACCTTTTACAATTGTTAAGCGAGAAGTTTTTACATCAACAGACTGTTCAACAACCACATTTTGAGTAACCGGTTGTGCCTCACTAGCAATAAGGAGATTTTCTGTTGCCAGTTCAAGTTTTTTCTCAGGACCAAGAAATGTTATTTCATAAATATCGTGCCTGCCATACCCACCTAAACGACTAGAAGAATAATAACCAACACGTCCGCTACCTGCCAACACAAAGAAACGTTCATCACCCGGAGTATTTATCGGATACCCTAAATTTTCAGGTTCAGACCACGTGTCGTCGTCTTGTAATTCAGACGTAAACACATCATATCCGCCCATTGTATTATGCCCATCTGAAGAAAAAAACATGGTACGCCCATCCGGATGCATAAAAACATCAACCTCATCATACGGCGTATTTATTGTAGCACCTAAATTTATAGGATCACTCCATTTTCCATTATCTTTCAAGACACATTTATATATATCATGCTGACCATAATTATCAACACCATCTGAATTTGTACTCACAAAATAAACTGTTTTCCCGTCATACGAAAAAGAAGCAGCAGATTCATGTCCATCTGAATTAATTGGCTTAAAAAACCGAGGTCTTTCCCATGTATCACCTTTCCGTTCGGTATACATAATATCTCCACCTTTTTTCCCATAATACATAAACATCTTTTGCCCATCCGGTGAAATACCTATTGTCGCATCATTATGTTTGGAATTTATAGGTTTATCCAAAAGTTCAGCTTCTAACCAGCGTGAAGCACTTCTATACGATACCCAAATATTTTCATCAAACTCACCTTCCGAATCTTTATCATCATTAAAAGGATTCGTACGTTTTGAAGTAAACAGCATCATAGACATATCTGCAGAAATTGCAGGCGAATAATCTGAGTACGCAGAATTAATATTTGCCCCCATATTATCGACAAATGCACGCACAGAATCTGCCACCAACTCTTTAGCTGTCTGACACTCCTCTATCCGTCTTTCAACAGAACGTGCCATTTCTGCAATTTCCTCAGGCGAAAGATTAGACCGATACCGACGAAATGTATTAATAGCTTTATCAAACTGATAGTCTGAATGATACGCAAGACCAAGCAAATACAACACATCAGAGCGAACTGAAGGATCGAGTTGATGAGCCTGCAAAAAATACGAAATTGCTTTTGGCTGCTGTACCGAATTCAAATAACACAAACCTATTTTATAATTAAGCTCTGCATTCTTGGGATTAAATTTATGTGCTTTTAAATACAATGGCAAAGCCTTACTGTACATAGGATATTCATCAAAAAAATGCTTATCTGCTTCTTTTAAATTTTTTTTCGCATCTCTATAAGCTGATTTATCCTCAAAATTCTTTCGCTTAAATTCCACATTTTGTGCTGACACAGAAATATGAATAACAAAAAAACAAACTATTAAGGTTAAAAAATGTAGTGACTTCATATGTTTATATTAATTAATTTTTATTTGTCATAATTTACCTCACCATAATTATCTGTCTTATTACTTTTTACTTTAAAGAACAAAAATCATTAAATCACAGCTTGGCTCATAAAAAATATTTTCTTGAATAAAACAATTTTTAATTACATCCGGATATATACGCAGCAGGAATATCCACACCCTTTTTCTTAGCTTCGACCCATTCTAAACATGCTTCATCAAATTTTTTCAACATTTCATATGCTGCTCCTCTGTTAAAATATGCTAATCCAAAATCAGGATTTATTTCAATAGCTTTATCATACATTTTAACGGCTTCCTTAAATCTTTTTTTATGAGCATATAATACTCCTAAATTGTTGTATGCATATTCATAATCTGGTTGTAATTGCAATGCTTTTTTATAATCCTTAAAAGCTGCATTAATATTACCGAGAGCAAATTGTGCTTCCCCTCTGTTATTATATGCAATATAAAAATCATTTTTCTTTTCTATTGCTTTATCATACATTGAAATTGCTTGTTCATACTTCTCCTGCAAATAATATACTTTACCTAAATTGTCATATGCAGCAGCAAATTTTGGGTTAATCTGAATTGCTTTTTCATAATCACGTATTGCTGCATCATAATTTTCCAACATTCTACGTGCACTTCCTCGATCATTATATGCAAAAGCATACGCAGGATTAAACGCTATTGCTTTGGTATAAGCATCTACAGATTCCTCATAGTTTTCCTGAAAAAAATAACTAACACCTAAATAATAATATAATTCCTGACTTTTATACCCATTAGCTTCCGCCAATAAAAAATCAGAAACAGATTGTTCGTAATTTTTTTGTGAATAATATAATAACCCTCTGTTATAATATGCTTGTCCAAATGTTGAGTCTACCTTTAATGCTTTATTATATGCAAGCACAGCATTTCTCAAATTACCGGCATACGTATATGCTGCCCCCATATTAATATAGGCCTTTAAAAAATCCGGCTTATGTTCTAATGCAACATTAAACTGATTAACAGCTTCGGTAAAGTTTTTTTGCTTCAGTAAGGTTAATCCCTTATTGTAGGCAACTTCTGCTTCCTGATTCTCTTCAACTACAAGTGTTTCAATTGTATCTGTCTCTTGCGAAAACAATTGCATATGTATGCACAGACCTAAAGATAATAAAATAAGAACTATTCGTTTCATTATGTGATTTTTTTGAGTTTGGCCAAAATTAAAAAAAATATTTATATATATAAGCTGATTTACCTAAATTTTAAAAAAAGTATACTGTGTTAAAAAAAATAAAACTTATACTTTTTGTAACCGTGCCATATAATCGTAATGATTCCCTTGTTGCACTAATTCACAGGTAAAACCTGCATCATGAGCAGCTTCGCATAATGTTTGAAAATCAACATACAACCAATTAAACATGTGCGAAATATAATTTTCATACATTACTTTATAAGAAATTTCTCCATAATATCTATTACTTAAAGGAAGCAAAATAGAACCATCTTCCGTTTCAAATAAATAAATTAAATCTGATGAGTCAAGAATTATTTGTCCATTAGGTTTTAGAAGAGAGGATGCATGTTTAAAAAATAAAGGAAGACTGCTACAGGTTTCTACCAGTCCGATTCCATTCATTAAAAACAACAACGTGTCATATTTCTCACCGGTATATTCAAAAAAATTATGACAGACAACGGACGTTAATCCTCGTTTTTTCATTACCTCAACCGCCAAAGGTGAAATATCCAAAGCAGTTACTGCATAATTGTGTTCTTGTAAATACAAAGAATGAGATCCGGAACCAGCACCAACATCGAGTACTCTTCCATACACAGACTGTAATGCTATTTGTTCTATCGCAGGCATTTCTTCATATTCCCTAAAGAAATATGAAACAGGAACTGAATCATCATCAAACATTTCTGACTGCAAGATAAAAGATGCCTCTTTATCTCCTTTCTGAAAGGCTGTATATGCTAATCCCAGCGGATCAGAATGAAGTATTGTGTTTTTCATAATGTCTATATCTGTAAATCATAAACACGGGCATGTAGAAACGCACGTCCGTGCATTTCTACATGGTTCATATATTATTTTCTTGTAGAAATATAGTTTCGCCACTTATATATTAATGTTGCCATATCATCCGGAATTTCAGATTCAAATTGCATATATGTTCCCAAACGGGGATGTTCAAAACCTAAGGTTTTGGCATGCAATGCCTGACGCGGACAAATTTTAAATAAATTGTGTACAAATTGCTTATATTTTGTAAAGGTGGTACCTCGTAAAACTTTATCTCCCCCATACGTATTATCATTAAATAAAGGATACCCAATAGATTTAAAATGTGCCCGTATTTGATGGGTACGACCGGTTTCTAACTGACATTCAATAACAGAAGCATACCCCAACTCTTCGAGCACACGATAATGAGTCACCGACCATTTTCCATACGTATCATCCGGAAACATAGACATTACTTTTCTATCTTTTAAGTTTCGTCCTATATATCCGGTAATTACTCCTTCAGACTCTTTTGGTATTCCCCATACCACTGCCACATATTTACGTTCGGTTGTTTTATCAAAAAATTGCTGTGCCAAAAATGATTTAGCATAGTCATTTTTAGCAATCACCAACAAACCAGAGGTGTCTTTATCAATCCTATGCACCAATCCGGGCCTTGGATCGCCGGAGGTAAATAATGGGTTATCTTTCATATGCCACGCCAGAGCATTTACCATAGTCCCGGTATAATTACCATAACCAGGATGCACAACCATTCCGGGTTTTTTATTAATTACAATTACATCTTCATCTTCATATACAATGTCCAAAGGAATATCTTGGGGTATTATTTCTATTTCTTGCTTCGGAAAATCCAGTTCTATTGTAATAATATCATCAGGTTTCACCTTATAACTGGATTTTATTGCTTTTCCATTAGCAAATAAAAAACCTTTATCTGCAGCTTGTTGTATTTTGGTACGAGAAAATTTATCAATCCTATCACTTACAAATTTATCTACTCTCACAAAATCCTGACCTTTATCTGCAACAAATTTGTAATGTTCATATAATTCTTGTTCGTTTTCTCGACCTGCATTCATATTCATATATTTTTTACAAAAATAATACTTTTTTCACAGCTCTTTTACAGAACTTCTCAAAACCAAACAAATAAATGCTATTTTTTCAAACATTCCATTATATTTGCATAAAACACATCTAAATATGAAAAAATTAAAACGAACGTTCACGTTTTGTCTTTTTTTATTGTTTTTCTCACATTGTTTTTCTCAAAACACAGCCGACACAATACAACCCACTCGCGTACTCTTAATTTTTGATGCATCAATGAGCATGACTTCAAAATGGGAAACTGAAACTCGTATGGTTGCTGCAAAAAATATTTTAGTCCCATTTATTGATTCATTATCAAAACTCCCTAATTTAGAACTTGCTTTACGCATTTTTGGTAATAAAAGCCCTGTTCCGCCACAAGACTGCAACGACACACATTTAGAAGTACCTTTCAGTGCACATAACAGCCAGGAGATTATATCAAAAATTTTATCCACAGAATCACTGGGTACTACCCCTATAGCAAACTCTCTTTCACAAGCAACTTCAGACTTTCCTGATGATTCAACATACAGAAACATCGTATTTGTAATAACTGATGGTATAGAAGCCTGCGATGGAGACCCCTGTGCAGTTTCACGACTTTTGCAAAAAAAGGGGATAATCCTCAAACCCTTTATTATTGGTGTGGGAAACGATATAGATTGGGAAAAAGAATACAACTGTGCAGGAAATGTATACAGTGCTATTCATGAAAATGAATTCAAAAGCACTCTTGATTATGCAATGAAAGCAGCATTATCTACTACTCCTCTTCAGGTATACCTGCTCGACGAATTTGGCAAACCCCGAGAAACAAACGTTCCTATGACTTTTTATGATAACCTCAGTGGGTTTATAAAATATAACTTTGTTCATACTCTTACTAAATCTGGTGAACCAGATATCATATTTGTGGATCCATTAATATCTTATACAATTAAAGTCCACACAATACCTCCTGTTTTTTCTGAACCAATTAATTTAAAAGCAGGCAAACATACTATTGTTAAAATTGATGCTCCACAGGGTTATTTGGATATCAAAAAACAAATTGGCATTTCAAAAGACAATGTTCAGGCAATTGTACGAAAATCAGGAGAAATGTCAACATTACATATTCAAGAACTTGGCGAAAAGGTGAAATATGTAACCGGAACATATGACATTGAGGTGTTGACTCTGCCACGCACTTATTTTTATGATGTTGAAGTTATTCAAAGTAAAACCACAGACATAACTATTCCACGTGCCGGAAAAGTACATTTTACAAAACCAAAATCCTTTGGGTATGGTGCAATATATAGAGACCACAATACTGACTTAGAATTAGTAGCAAAACTTGCTGAAAGAAATTCTAACACACACGAAACATTACATCTGCAACCCGGAAAATATGTAGTAATATGGCGTGCTCATGGAGAGACTGATACCGAAAAATCTATTAGCAAACGCTTTAAAATAGAACCGGGAAAATCAGAATATATTCGCTTTTAATTTTATAAAATTACGTCTCCTTTTTATCCTTTATATAATAATTTTTGTATTGTTTTAAAAAATAGAGTTATTTTGCACATTAAAAATTAGTAAAAACAATAAAATAAGACATATGCAAAAAACAATCCCTTTTACAAAAGAACAAATTGAAAAAATTATTGATATACACCCAACCCCTTTTCATATTTATGATGAAAAAAACATGATAGAAAATGGAAAACGTTTACAACATGCATTTTCATGGAATAAAGGATTTAAAGAATTTTTTGCCGTTAAAGCAAATCCAAATCCATATATTGTAAAATTATTTTCAAACATCGGTTTTGGAACCGATTGTAGTTCTTTGGCAGAACTTGAAATATCTGATAAAGTTGGCGTTGAAGGAAAC
>JAWOEL010000135.1:0-19426 GCA_046482735.1 Bacteroidales bacterium
GTTGCCATTGCCATGACCGCCGTCTTCCTCGGTCTCTCCTATCTTCATTACCTGGATTTTGGTCTTTATGGAAACCAGCTGACCCTGCGCACCGGTCTCTTCCTGCTGTTGCTGGCGCCCGACGTCTATCTGCCATTGCGCGAGCTCGGCACCCATTTCCACGCCCGGGCCGATGCGCTGGGCGCCGCGGACGAACTGAATGCGTTGCTTACAGATCTGGCGGAGCAGCCTGAGCACTCATCATCGCCACCGATGTCTGTCGCTCCAAGTATCGCACTGGAACTGCGCCACGTAAGCCAACACTATGGTGGTCGCACCGGGCCGGCCGTCAACGATCTCTGCCTTTCGGTCGGCGCAGGCGAATGGCTGGCCATCGTCGGTGCCAGCGGCGCCGGAAAAACGACGCTTCTCAACCTGCTTCTCGGGTTTCTGCCTGTGCAGCGGGGCGATATCATCATCAACGGTTGCTGTGCCGCCGGGCTTGATTCCAATGAATGGCACCGGCATATCGCCTGGGTTCCGCAGCAGCCGCAACTCTTCCTCGGCAGCCTGGCAGAAAATATCGGAATGGGAAATTCCAACCTCACCTTGGAGCAGCTGCAAGCCGCAGCCGAAAAGGCGAATCTGGAGCCGGACGATCAGCTGGCCTACGGCCTGGAAACGGAGGTTGGCGAGCAGGGCTGCCGGCTCTCCGGCGGTCAAATCCGGCGGGTTGCCCTGGCCCGCGCCTTTGCCAAGGATGCTCCGCTGCTCCTGCTCGACGAGCCTACCGCCGGCCTCGACCTGGAAAACGAGCGGCTGATCATGGCCAGCCTTGAGGGTTTGCGGAAGGACAGAACGGTGAGGAAGATCCCGAAATAAATTGGAAAGGGGTACATATGAGAACACAGAAAAACTTACCCGATGGTGTGTTTTATTATGTGTGCGATGTATATGAATACTGGTCTAATTGTACATTAGAAGCACGTGTGTTATCAGGATTTATACATAAATTTTCAGAGGATAAATAAATATTTTTTTTTGGCATGATTTTCACATCGTTATATTTTAACCATATTCATAATGAGTAAATTAAGTATGAGCCTATTCCGAAAAGGTTCTTTGTTTCCAACACCTTTGTTATAGCTTTTTTTAAAGCTTCATTAACAATATTGTAGTTGCGTTTTTTAAAAAAACTACACTTCGATATTGACAAAATAGCTCTTTTCGGATCAGACTTATAGTTACTGTTTTAGAAAAATTATGGATGATAAAAATAGTATCCTTTTCCCGGAACAAAATCTGTAATGCTGTTAGTTGTTTCATCCGGTATCCAAAAGCCATCAAAATCTTTTATGACCTCGCAGTTGGTATTGTCGAGTATATCTGAAAATGCTTTTTCAGTTTGGTATGGAACGCCAATTAAGTGCCATCCTGAATCGAACGAAGTTATATCAATTTGCTGTATGTCCATTGGTTTTCCTGTAACAGAAAATGTTTCTGCGGTATTCATATACACTAAGTATCCTGTGCCGGCAGAAATTTTATGCAAGCTTTGTAATTGGTCTGCTTGTCCGGATTTCCAAAATCCATTTGCATTTTTTAGTAAATCAACATCATACCCACTGAATAGATTTGCTATACTGCTATCTGTAGGATGAACGTTTATTGAAATAAAATTCCATCCGGTATCTAATTCGATAGTTTGGGTAATTTCTGTTTCTTCGACAATAACTTCAATTGTTGCAAAATCACTTTCGCATCCGGTACTTGTTTGGGTAACGAAATATGATGTAGTGTCTGCTGTGTCTGTTGATGGAGTAGGAGCTGTCGTGTTTCCTGTACTTGTTTGTGATGTGTACCACATTAAATTAGAACCGATAGCAGTTAACATATCTGCTGTTTCACCAACACTATATAGTACCGGAGATGATATTGTTGGAGGATTAGGAGTAGGAGTAACAGTTACAGAAATAGCAGTTGATGTAGCAGTTGATGTTCCATTTGAAACTGTTACAGTATACTCTCCTGATGTTTTAGCATAATACATATGTGCAGTTTCTCCCGAAAGAGCAGTTCCATCTTTATTCCATTGATATGTATATTCATTTTCTGTATGTGCCGTTAACAATACTGAGTCACCTTCGCAACATGTTGTCTCTTGTGCTGTAATTGTAGCAGTAACGTCTTCGGTTGGTTTCCATATTTTAAAATCTCCTGAGCAATTCAAAAGTGCCAACATGTAGAGCATGCCATCATAATAGCGATATGTTCCGGTAGGTGCACCAATATCCCATAATTCTTGTACAAAAGGCTCAGTTAAAGATTGGTTGTCTACAGCTAAACTTGCAACAGCATTACACGCAACGAGTCCGGTGCTGTGGCTTCCATCGGGGTTTGCCCCGTCCCAATCGTAATGGTTGGGGTAATTAGCACCTTGATTCTCAAAAAATTGTAAATATCTTTCTGCTATTACCGGTTGTTGTTCGTCTGTACGAAACCAATGGTAATCCATACCCAGATTCATAATAGTACGCCATGCATCATACATAAATCTGTCGCTATCTGTGTTAAAAGATGCTTCGTATGGTGTGCCGTCGAAGTTGCTATAATCGGTTGTTAAACCAGAAGTTGTATGAGATGCATCTCGTATTAATTTACGAGCAGCTTCGGGTGTTTCTTCCCAGAAAGCTTGGTTGGTGTCTGTCCATCGCCACCATAAATCGAAAAAGCCGGGTAAATTGTATGATGGATCGGTGTGTAAACGTGAGTCATAATAGGGAACAAACGTAATTAGTTTTGTTGTTTCGTCAAACATGTTATACACACCATCGGTCCCATCTTTATTGAGCATATTTTCTAATATATATTCAGCTTCGGCACTGTAGTTATAAATTCCGGTGCTGTCTCCCCACCGGTGCGATGCAAAATATAGAGCAGTAACAAAGTAAGCTTCACCATCCGGAGCCGGACCGGTCGTTTCGCCGTCAACCCAACTGCCGTTAGTGTTGCATTGCCATGCGAAATATCCTTCGTAGCTACTTGATGCAGGATATTGCATATTAGTTTTTGCCCAGTTCCATAATTTGTCAAATTCTTCTTTTTTGTCTAATTGCAGGCAAATCATCATACCGTATGACATGCCTTCGGTACGAACATCATTGTTGTTTACATCAAGAATATATGCACTGTTATTATCTGCCTCGAAGTAAAGTTTTTGATCATCTGTACCATAAAACACGTCTTGAAAAGCGGTTTCGACTTTTGTATCAACTTCTGCTTCTGTTTTTCCGAGTACTTCGCTGAACATATTGCGATATTCATCAGTGTAATATGCACCTAATTCACTAAAAACAGAACAGGTTTCTCCGGTTTTCGTACCATATGTTCCGTCAAATACACTTGTTCCCCAGTCAGACCAGTCCGAACAAGTCCAATCGTTACATAAATCCAGATATTCAACACCACCACTATTTCCTTTTTGAGACCATGCCAGCCAACCGATACCTTTGTTGGCGCATTCCTCCATAATTAAGTCTTCATCAATGTCGCACGAGCCGTCTGTTGCGTGTTGATAACCAAATTCGCCTATTATAAAAGGAATATTGTTGTCGCGTGTCCACTGAAGAGTTCCCGGAATATCGTCGCCCCCAATAGCCCATTCGCAGTACATGTGTATAGAGAATAGTAAATTATGTTCAGGATCGTTAGCAATCATTCCGGATGCATATTGGCGGAGATTTTTTGCGTCATCAATATCTTGTCCGTACCCCACACCATCAATAACAAGTGTAGACGTTATGCCGGCATTTCGTATGCTTGTAACAGCTTGGTTAAATCCATCTCTCCATTGGTCTCCGCTGGTATTCGCAATGTTCCAAGTACCCCATTCATTACAAATGTTTATAAGAATATATGGGCGAATAGCTTCGCTTGTGAGGTAGTCTGCATGCTGAATCCAAAAATCAGCCATGTTTTGGATATCTGCGGTATTGGTACTTCCGGTAGCGTCATGCAATTCTACCATTGGTATGATATCATTGGCAATGCAGGCTTCTACGCAATTTTGCCAGGAGGTTTCATTTGTTGTTGTTTCTACTACAATACGAGCACAGTTTATACCGGTATTTGTTTTGAGTGCCGGTATGCTATTTGTTACCTCAGAAACGTACCATGCGAGAGGAATATTAATACCTTTCATAATAAAATTATTTCCATTGGCATCGAGTAAATTTCCGGTAGAGTTGTCTGTTTTAAATTCTTGTGAAAATGAAACAAATGATAACAACAATAATAATACTATAATCGTATTTTTGATAATAGACATAATGAAATCTTTAAATGAATTACTATCTTATTTTAAATGTAAATATATAGTATTTTTTGCGTAATATATAGTAATTCGGTTTCAAAAGTGTTTAAAAATAGTACAAAAAAGAGTACTCGGTGTTTCTTGTAATCTTAAATCGGGAAAAGAAAAAATATATTTTTTTTGTAAAAATAATGTTGTATATTAGTAGTGATTTTGAGTATGTATGCAAAAAAATAGGGTTTTATATATAATAGTTCTTTTGTGTGGTTTGTTCTTGCATAGTTTTGTGAAAGGGCAAATTAATTATTCGTTTAAATCATTTTCTTATGACGATGGTTTGGTTGATAATTATGTTGAATCTATTTATGAAGATAGCAGAGGTTTTATATGGATAGGTACGCGTGCCGGACTCAATCGTTTTGACGGGCATGCATTTCAGAAAATCCAATTACCAAAATTAACAATTCATCCGGCACAAAATGTAGGTGGTCATTTTATTTCTTCAATGGTTCAGGATTCTTCGGGATTATTATGGATTGGGTCTTTAGGTGGGTTGTTTGCTTATAATGTTTATAATGATACCTTTAAAGCATATGAGTTTAATCCTGATGATGAGCACAGTCTTTCTTATATGTTGATAGATAATATTGTGGTGGATACACAAAATGTGGTATGGATAGGAACTCGAAATGGATTAAACAGGTATAATCGAGAGACAGATGATTTTACTCGTTTTATGCCTGATTCTGATGATTCTACTTCGGTAAGTGGAAATTATATAGAATCTCTTATGGTCGACAGCGAAAACCAATTATGGGTAGGAACGTTGAATAATGGTTTAAATAAGTTTAATCCTGATGATGAAACCTTTACGCAGTATACTCAATCTAAAGAAGGTAAGAGTCTTTTTTCTATACGTGATATTTTTGAAGATTCGCAGAATAATATATGGCTTGTAACCGGTTCAAATGGTGTGTTTTTGAAAAAGAAACACAATTCGGAGTTTGTGCATGTGTTTCAGGATGAGACTGAACGAAAGCCGATATTCTTTTCAGCACTTTCTTCTATAAACGAAGATACTTTTGGAAATATATGGATTGGTTCCAATATGGGGGGAGTAGCTATTTTTTATAGGGATAGTTCTAATAGAGTAGAATATTTTTCTGAAGAAAGTTCTGCACCACACCGTATATCCGGAAATAGTGTGCATTCGTTGTATACAGATTCTTATAAAAACATGTGGGTAGCCACTCATGGAGGTGGTTTTTCTTTGTTTAGTCCGCTTACGAGTTATGTGTCGTATTATTGTAAAAGTCCGTACCCAAACAGTATTCCCGGAAATATTGTGAGTAGTTTTCATGAAGATACTGATGGGGCTATATGGATTGGAACCGATGGTGGAGGTCTTTCAAAATTTAATCTGCAAGACCAATCATTTACCAATTATAATATAGATGATGGTTTGTTATCGGATGCTGTGCTCGATATAGTGCAGGTTTCTGATGATAGATTTTTCATAGCTACCTGGAATGCCGGATTACATATATTTAATAAGAAAACGGAAACATTTGAGCGTAAGTCTTTTTTGCCAGAAGATGAAGTTGGAAATGTGCAAAGTGTGTACGGGTTGCATTACGATTCTACTCGAAATCTTGTATGGTGTAATACGTATGGTCATGGTATTCAAATGTATGATTTAGGAAATAACACATTTCTCGACTCTGCTGCTTTATCTCAGGTTTATCCTCATTGGCAGGCCTCTATGTTTTCTTCGAAACTGTTGTTTGATAGTTATGATAATATATGGTTTGTAGATGGTATTCGTATGGGAAAAGCGAATAAAGATAGTCTCTTTTTTTATAACTCTATAGATTCTTCGAATGTTTGCTATGATGGCTTTTTTACTTCGGATATTATAGAAACTTCATGGAATAGTGTTTTTATTGCAAAATATAACGGTGTTCGTACATTTAACCCGCAAACAGGTTGTTTAGAACCTTTTTTTCCGGATAATTCTGATTTGTTTGATGTGAAATCGTTATTGGAAGATTCGTATGGAAATGTGTGGATTGCAACGGGACAGTCGTTGTTGAAATATCTATATGCTGATTCAAGTATTCAAAATATGTCTCAACATTGGGGAATGCCACATTTGCAATTCAACAATCAGGCTGCGTACAGAAGTTCTTCCGGTCATTTATATTTTGGCGGACTTAATGGTTTTGTGGTTTTGCATGAAGATAGTTTGTATTCCTATAATCTCCAGGCACCTGTTTATTTTACCGAATTGTCTGTAAACAATAAAATTCAACACGTGCGTGATGAAGAGTCTGTTATTTCGAAAGATTTTTCATTAGTGGATTCTATAACGCTTAATTATGATCAATCATTTATTACTATTCAATTTGCGGTATTAAACTATATTGATAATGCAAAATCGAAATGTAAATATAAGCTCAAAGGTTTTGATAATCAGTGGGTACATGCCGGTGAGGCACGAAAAGCAACCTATACCAATATCCCCCCCGGAGCATACACATTTTGTGTAAAAACAACAACGAGTGATGGCAGGTGGGGCGATGAGGTGTACTCTCTCGAAGTATTAATATTACCACCATGGTGGAAAACTGTGTGGTTTAATGTATTATTAATTGTATTAAGTTTATGTGGTATTGTATTGTTTATTTATGTACGCGATAAAAGTATTCGCGAACAAAATAGAAAACTTGCGTATCTTGTGGATAAAAAAACACATGAAATACAAGAGGCAAATTCTGTCTTGCAAGAACAAAATAATACGATTCAACACCATTATGAAGATTTACGTGAACAGCAGTTGTTGATAAGTATTAAAAATGAACAATTAGAAGAAGCTTTACATACTAAAAATAAATTAATAACCGTTATAGCTCACGATTTTAAAAATCCACTTAGCACTTTATTGGGTTTTGTAAAATTGCTTCGAACAAAAATAACACAGGCTAATTATAAAGAACTTATCCCTAATATAACCTCGGTTACCAAATCGACAGAAGCTATTTATTCTCAAATGGTAGAGGTGTTGGATTGGAGTTTGAGTAAAGATGAGGCTGTGAAATATAATCCGGAAGAAGTCAATTTAGAAGAGATTGCAAATACTGTATCGTCGTTGATAAGTGAAAGCTTAACACAAAAAAATATTCATTTATATACAGAATATAATTTGCAATCCTATGCTTTTGTGGATTCGAGAATGATTTCAGCGGTATTTAGAAATTTAATAATAAACAGTATAAAATTCACACCGCAAAATGGTTCTATTACCTTGCAAATAATTGAAAATGAAAACAATATTGAAGTACAGATTCATGATACCGGAGTTGGTATGGAACAGGAGGTTGTAGATAAAATTTTATCGGAAAATATTGTGTTGAGTGGTAATTTTCAATCGGGTTTTGGTTTGCAATTGTGTAAAACCTTTATTGCTCGTAATAAGGGTACACTTACTATAAAAAGTGAACCACAGAAAGGTTCTTCGTTTTATGTACAATTGCCCAAAGGAAACAAAATGGAAGAGAATATATCTAAAAAAGAAAATATTAATGCACAGGATTTGTATGAATATGATGTTCCTATTGAAGATACACAACGAACAATGTTGATTATTGATGATAATAGAGAAATTGTTGCATATTTAAAAGAGATATTTTCTGATTCTTTTACGGTATATGAAGCTTTTGATGGTATAGAAGGATATGAAAAAGCACTAAAAACCATACCGGAAATTATAATTTCAGATATTCGTATGCCCGGGATGGATGGAAAAGTGTTGTGTCAGAAAATAAAGACAAATCATTTAACTAAACATATTTCTGTTATATTAGTAAGTGCACAAAAATTACCCCAAGAGCAAATTCAGGGATTTGTTCACGGGGCAGATGATTATATCACGAAACCTTTTAATATTGATGTGTTAAAGCAAAAAGTTTTTGCATTACTTAAAAATCGTACTCAATTATTATCTCATTTTAAAGAGAAAATGGAAACCGAAGATTCGTTTGAATTGCCTGATAGTTTTGAGGATAAAATGCTGAAAGATATTACTAATTGTATATATGATAATCTTGGAAATCCTGATTTTAAAATTGATATGTTGGCACATGCTGTTGGCCTCAGTCGTTCGCAGCTCTATCGTAAAGTGGTTTCTGTTGTTGGACAGTCACCAAACGAATATATAAAAACCCTTAGGTTGCAGCGTTCGGTAGAAATGTTGAAAACAAAAAAATACAGAATAGCTGAAATAGCATATGAAGTTGGTTTTTCCGATCCGGGGTATTTTAGTTCTTGTTTTGCAGAACGGTATGGAATGAAACCATCTGAATATGCTAAAAAAATGTAGACGCATATGGTTGTTTTTGCCAGTATTGACATTAACAGGAAAGACTTTTTGAAAATTAGCGTAGATTGTACGGTGAAAAAGAAAATAATCTGTATTTTTGAACAGATAAAACAAGTATGCGTTCAACCTTATCTCATAAATATATAGCGTTATTTATAGCAAGTCTTTCGGCTGTGTTGTCTTGCAGTATGGCAGTTATAGGGTTATATCTTATAAAGCAATTTGAATTTTTTTATGTTGTATTTGTTGCACTGTTAATTTTTGTCATTGTATATATAATAGCGTTTTATATTATGAGAAATTATATTATACAAAAGGTTAAGCCTCTTTATAAAATAATTCATAGCTCTCAACAAAATCCTTTAAAAAAAGCTCAGCTTGTTGCCGAAGATGATTTTAATATTTTGGCAACTACCGAAAAAGATGTGATGGAGTGGGTAAAGCAAAATGCATTTCGTATAGAAGAATTAAAGCGTTTGGAACAATACAGAAAAGATTATATTGGCAATGTGTCTCATGAATTAAAAACGCCAATTTTTAGTGTGCAAGGGTATATTTCTACTTTATTAGATGGAGGTATTGATGATCCGGTGATAAATACAAAGTATCTGGAACGTGCCGATACAGCAATTCAACGAATGGCTCTTATTGTACGCGATTTAGATGCAATTTCTCGTTTAGAGTCGGGGGAATTAGTGCCCGAAAAAACAGATTTTGATATCGTTACACTTGTTAAAGAAATATATGATTCTCATGAATTGTTGGCACAATCGCGAAATGTTGATTTGATTTTAGATGCTTTGCATGATAAACCGGTAAGTGTATATGCTGATAGAAAATATATACATATGGTGTTGGCAAATTTAATTGTGAACGCTATAAAATATAGTAAAACAGAAGGTGGTAAAGTAAGTGTGCGATTTTATGATATGGATGTTTTATTGTTGGTAGAAGTTGCAGATTCTGGTATAGGTATTCCCGAAGAAGATTTAAGTAGAATATTTGAACGTTTTTACCGGGTAGACAAAAGTCGTTCGCGAGAACAAGGTGGTACCGGTTTGGGATTGTCTATTGTGAAACACATAATAGAAGCACACGAACAAACTATACATGTTAAAAGCACGGTACATAGTGGGTCTTCATTTACTTTTACCGTGCAAAAATCAAAAAAATAAAATTATGACACAGGGTTCACATAAAATACTTATAGTTGATGATGATGATGATATAATTGAAATCTTACAATATAATCTTTCAAAAGCAGGACACACGGTTTTTGTTGCACATGATGGTCGTGAGGCTATAAAAAAAGCTCAGAAATTACAACCCGATTTGGTGTTGCTTGATGTAATGATGCCTCATATGGATGGAATTCAGGCATGTGAAGAGATGCGGAATATTGATGTGTTACAAAAAACTATTATAGTGTTTTTAACAGCACGTGGCGAAGATTTTTCTGAAATTGCCGGTTTTCAGGCGGGAGCAGATGATTATATTACAAAACCTATTCGTCCAAAAGTATTAGTTACTCGTATAAATTCATTGCTCAAACGGTTTTATTCTCAAAATGTTTCTCATGAAGAGGAGTGTCTCAAGTTTGATGATTTGCGTATAAATCTTGAAAAATATCAGGTTTTTTATAAAAATATCGAATTGTATGTTCCCAACAAAGAATTTAAATTATTGGTTTTGTTAGCTTCAAAACCTGATAAAGTTTTTTCTCGTGAAGAGATATATAATGCTGTGTGGGGTACTGATGTTATTGTCGGTGATAGAACTATTGATGTGCATATACGTAAATTACGTGAAAAATTTGATAATTCATTTATTCATACTATTAAAGGAATAGGATATACTTTTATAAAGCGTAACTAAAATAATATTCAATGAAGAAAATTAATGCGTGTATTTTTGATATGGATGGTGTGCTGGTAAGTACCGAAAAATATCATTTTTTAGCATGGAGGCGTTTAGCTGAAACTCTCGGTTTTACGATAGATGAAGAATTTAACGAACAGTTAAAAGGCGTAAGTAGAGCTGTGTGCATACGCTTGTTGCTTGAGTATGCTGGTATACACAAATCAGAGGCCGAAAAAAACGAATTGGCTCAACAAAAAAATGAATGGTATTTAGAATATATTTCTTCTATCGGACCACAAGATTTATTGCCCGGTGTTTTGGATTTTATGAATGAATTACAAAAACATTCAATAAAAATGGCAGTTGGATCTGCAAGTAAAAATGCAGCTTTATTATTAAAAAAATTAGAAATAGTTCATTATTTTACTGCAATAGTAGATGGAACACAAATTGAACATCCTAAACCCGATCCGGAGGTTTTTTTGAAAGGTGCGGAGAAAATGAAGGTGTCACCTTCTGATTGTGTTGTATTTGAAGATGCTCAAAGTGGTGTGCAGGCTGCAAAATCTGCAGGAATGTATTGTGTGGGGATTGGCGATAAAAAAATATTGTCGCAAGCTGATATCTGTGTGTCGGGGGTACATGCTATTAGCTATAATGATATAGCATATGTGTAGTTTTACACTAATAGATTGAACATAGTATATATACAGAGATAACTATAAAATATTTTCATACATTTGTATAAGACATAAAAAAAATAAAGAGAAACGTATATGGATTTTGATTCAATGAAAGCGGTAATTATAGGTGCCGGAAATGTT
Source organism: Bacteroidales bacterium (assembly GCA_046482735.1). GTDB lineage: Bacteria > Bacteroidota > Bacteroidia > Bacteroidales > UBA1715 > JAQICB01. The sequence continues at coordinate 11,354 of JAWOEL010000135.1, forward strand.
GGCACACATATGGCTAAAGCTTTGAATAAAAGGGGGGTGCATATAACCCAAATAGTGAGTAAATCTATGAAATCTGCGGTAGAGCTAGCTTCGCAAATGGAATCTTCTTTTACTACTGATATTGCTGATATAAGTAAAACGGCTGATATTTATTTTGTATGTGTTTCAGATTCTGCTGTGCAACAAGTGGTGCGACAGTTAAATGTGGGGGATAAACTAGTAATACATACATGTGGCAGTGTGGGGATTGATGTGTTTTATGATAATGTCGAAAATTATGGGGTGGTATATCCTATGCAAACATTTTCGAAATTTAAAAAAGTAAATTATAGTGAAATACCTTTTTTTATTGAAGCAAACAATAGTGAAAATGAATTAATATTATATAATTTTCTTAAAAAAGTTAGTTCTCATGTGAGTGTTGTAAATTCGCAACAACGTGCAATGATACATTTGTGTGCCGTGTTTGCTAGTAATTTTACAAATCATATGTGTACGATTTCTGAAATGTTGCTTAAAGATCAAAAAATAAAATTTGAGGTATTTAAACCACTTTTACGCGAAACTTTCGATAAAATTATAAAATATTCACCTTCGGTGTCGCAAACCGGACCCGCTGTGCGTAATGATAATCAGATTATTGAAAAACATGTTGAGTCTCTAGAAAATTATCCTGATATTCAAAAAATATATAAAGAAATAAGCAATAGTATTATACACATGCATAAAAAAAATTAAACAGCTATGGGCTTTTTTAAAGATGAATTGTATTATATAAAAGCAATTGTGTTTGATGTTGATGGAGTTTTTACGGATGGTAAAATTTATGTCTCTGGTAATGGATATCAAACACGCTCTATGAATGTGAAAGATGGGTATTCTGTTCATTATGCACAAAAAAAGGGGTATAATATTGGTATTATTACCGGAGGTAAATGTCCTTCTATAAAGCAGAGATTCAATGATTTGGGTATTACTGATGTGTATATAGCATCAGCAAATAAAATGAAAGATTTTGAAGATTTTATGCATAATCATAATCTACGTCCGCAGGATGTGTTGTATATGGGAGACGATATTCCCGATTATGAAGTTATGAACAGAGTACGTCTTGCAGCATGCCCGGCTGATGCTGCTCATGAAATAGCACAGATTTGCCATTATGTGTCTCCTTTTAGAGGTGGTGATGGGTGTGTGAGAGATGTTGTAGAACAATTGTTGAAAGTTCATGGAGACTGGATGCACAAAGAAGCATTTGTATGGTAATTTAATATAGAAAAACTATGATTCAATTTTTTAAACTTATTCGATATAAAAATTTGTTGATGATAATTGCTACGCAGTTTTTAATGCGATATGCTTTGTTTCAACCACTTTTGGAAACAAAGTATAGCTCATTGGCTGTATCGCTGGATTTGCAGTTGCCTTTTATACAGTTTGTTTTTTTAGTGTTGGCTACTGTTTTTATATGTGCTGCGGGATATATAATTAATGATTATTTTGATGTTAATGCGGATATGATTAATAAACCAGATAAGGTGGTTATTGGCAAACATATTTCCCGAAGAACAGCAATGTCTTTGCATTGGGTGCTTAATATTGTTGGTATTTTGTTGGGGGGAATTGTTTCGTACCATATTGGATATATAAATTTTACCTCAATTTTTGTCTTGATTATAACTTTATTATGGCTTTATTCAACAACGTTTAGTAAACAACCTTTTGTAGGGAATATTCTTGTTGCTTTACTTGTGGCTATGGTTCCTCTTATTGTTGCAATTTATGAATTAATACCGTTAAATGAAATGTATTACCAGGTGCTCAAGCATTCATTTTTGAGTTTCGAACGGTTATTATTCTGGAGTTTGGGATATGCAATTTTTGCTTTTTTATTGTCATTAATTCGGGAAATGGTAAAAGATGTAGAAGATTTACAAGGAGATAAAGCATATGGCAGAAATACTGTTCCTATAAGTTTGGGGATTCCTATTGCCAAAATAATTATTTCTCTTGTATATCTTGTTACGATAGGTGCATTGTTTTTTGTGTTTGCAATGCATTTAAGGAGTGTATTATCGGGGCTGTATATTTTTGTGGGGATAGTTTTTCCTCTGATGCTCTCTGCTGTTTTATTTGTGAAAGCACAATCTGCACAAGAATATAAACGAGTAAGTTCTTTTTTAAAATATATTATGATAATTGGAATGGCATATATTCCGTTTTATAATTTTGTGGTTTTATGAATCAAAACATGATTAGCAAAACGTATATATTGTAATTATCATTGTGGATTTGCATTATGCTGTTATATAATTGTTTTGTGAATCTGAATGAGATGTAATCTCGGAAAAATAATCGGATAAAATGCGATAATTAATAGGTATTTAATATAAATATATGAAAAATCCATTAGTACATAAATTATCTCCTTACAGCGTTATTCTCGGATCTCAATCACCACGCAGAAAATTATTGTTACGTGATTTGGGGGTAGATTTTGAGGTATATGCTTATGATGTTGATGAGTCTTTTTCGCAGGAAATGCATGCAAATGATGTTCCGCAATTTTTAGCAGAAAAAAAATTTCAAACATATATTCAGGATATTGCTGATAATGCGTTTTTAATTACAGCTGATACGGTTGTGATTTTGGATGATGAAATATTAAATAAACCACCAGATATTGAATCAGCGTGGTATATGCTTAAAAAATTATCCGGAAAAACACATAAAGTCCTTTCCGGTGTATGTATTGGAACACATGAGAAGCACAATTCATTTGTGACATATAGTAATGTATGTATGGCTGATTTGTCTGATGCGGAAATACAATATTATATAGAAAATTTTAAACCTTTTGATAAAGCAGGTGCATATGGTGTGCAAGAGTGGATAGGATATGTTGGCGTGGAATCGATTTTCGGGTCGTATTATAATATTATGGGATTGCCCGTGCAAGCTTTGTATAGACAAATAATGAGTTTTTAATGTTGAGAGCGGTAGTTTTTTCTTTTGTGTTGGTTATTCAATTTTCTGCAGTTGCTCATGAGGGGTTCTGGATGCCTTTTTTATTGGAAAAAAATATTTTTTCGCATATGCAGGAATCCGGTTGTGAATTGTCTCCGCAGGATATTTTCGATAACGATTCACCATCCTTGAAAGATGCCGTTGTAAAAATCGGGAATGGATGTAGTGGGGGGATAATTTCGGAAAATGGTTTAGTTATTACTAATTATCATTGTGTTGAATATTTTGTGCAACAAGCAAGTTCTGAATCTCATAATTATTTAGATGAAGGTTTGTGGGCTCATAGTTCTGATTCAGAAGTGCCTGCACCGGGTTTGCATATTTCCGTTTTGGCAGATGTCGTGGATGTTACTGATTTAGTAAATAATGCTATAGCCGATACTCTAAAAGGAATTCATCATTCTCTGCGGGTGTATGATGTGATTGATTCTCTTACTCAGGTGTATTCTATGCAAGACACTACTTTGGACTATTCTATAGAACCTTTTTATGCAGGAAATCAATATTTTATGTTTTCTTCGCGGGTCTATACAGACGTGAGATTGGTTGCTGCTATGCCAGCAAGTGTTGCTTCGTTTGGTGCTGATAAGGATAATTGGAAATGGCCCCGTCATGCAGCGGATTTTGCGGTATTGCGTATGTATGCCGATTCGGCTAATAAACCTGCTGCTTATGCACCTCAAAACAAACCCTATGTACCTAAAAAAAGTATACAGATTGCGGCACATGGTTCTCAAGTTCATGATTTTACTTTTATAATGGGATACCCTGCTCGTACCAATAATTTTTCTACGGCACATGAAGTTATGCTCATTCGTGACAGTCTTAATCCTTTGCAAATAGCTTTGCGTAAATTGCGTTTGCAACCAATGAAAGAGTATATGAACAGGGGCGAACAAGAACGATTGCACTATTATTCAGATTATTATAGTTTACTTAATTATTATGAAAAGTGGAGTGGCGAGCAAAATGGTATAGAGTATGCTCGTGTTGTTGAACAAAAAAAGGTGCGAGAAAATGAATTACAGAGTTTTTTTAAACAGTATAATGATTCGTTGTTAGAGGTATTCAAATTCGTGTTAAAAAAATATAATGCTGCTTCAGATAAATATTATAAATCCTATACAGATATCATTACGTATGTTGAAAGTATTGCGAGTATGGATTTTTACTCTTTTGGAAAAAAAATTATTGCCATTGCTGATACCGCTCAAGCAGGATATGTTCCTGTGTCGTCTGTTAGGTCACATGTTGAAAATTATACCAAAAATTCACATTTGCCTTTAGAAAAACAAACTTTTGTTGAGTGTATGAAATATATTTCCAAACACGCCCGTGCAGAAATTTTTCCGTATACATTCCGAAATATGTCGGATTCACAAAAGAAGCATTATATTCAAACAATAGCGGATAGTAGTCTTGTTTTTAATAATGCTGTCTTTGATTCTATTGTTTATGCCAATAAAGTGGATTCACTAGTACAGATACAAAACATTGTATCTCAAGACACAGGATTACAATTTATACAGGCTGTGCAAAACTATATGTCTGATACTTTGTTTTACAAATTTTATACTGCCAAATTTTTGTATGATTTTTATAAAAAAGAATATGTTAATCTGCATATGCAGTATGCTCAAATGCAGAATACTGCACTCAGTGCAGATGCAAATGGAACGATGAGGATTAGTTTTGGAACAGTAGAAGGGTATACATCATTTGACTCGGTAAGGCATTCACCTTATACAACAATACAAGGTATTATTGATAAAAATTCTCGAGATTCGGTAGCGTATCGTGCACATAATGAGTTTTTGTCATTTATTCAGCAGAAAAAGACTGATGCACAGAGTTTTGATACTGTATATGTTAATTTTATTGCAAATAATCAAACTACCGGAGGGAGCTCGGGAAGTCCTGTGTTTAATGCTCAAGGGCATATGATAGGGCTTAATTTTGATCGTAATATGGAAGGAACAATGAGTGATCTTTTGTATGATGAAAGAATATGTAGAAATATAATGGTAGATAGTCGGTATTTTCTTTTTTGTATAGAAAAATATGCAAATTCATCGTATATTTTGCAAGAATTATCATTAGTTGCAGAGTAATTATTATATTTATAATATAAAATGTATGGAAAAATTTGAATCAATATCCACCACAAATAAGCTATTATTAATAATAGTTGTGCCCTTGGTTTTATATTTATTAAAAATATTATCATTTATTTTTATCCCATTATGTGCTGCTTTATTGGTGGGGCTTATGTTTTTACCATTTTTACGAGTGATGGCCAAAAAAAATATTCCTCGTTGGGGGGCTATGGTTATTGTGTCAGTTATAATTTTTTTATTATTTTTTGTATTGTTCATGGTATTGCGTATAAGTATTCAGGAAATATTATCTGTAGAACGTACTTTTTGGTTACAATTTGAACAGAATTTAAATCAGATTTTGGTACCTGTAATGGATTTTATGGCTATAGAACAAATACCTGAACAAACTAATTTTAGTGTATTTATCCATAGCGAAACTATAGTCGAAACTGTGCAAAAACATTTAGGTAAATTTATGAATTATGTCAATTCAAGCATAACCATGTTGTTGATGACTATTTTCTTCTTGTTGTTAGTTTTGGCAGGTTCTGTAAATGTTCAAAAGGTATTGGAAGATACTATTTTCAAAAAAAGAATACCTTCTATGAGGGTATTTGTTACATTAGAAAAAAGTATTGTTAAATTTATAGTGGTGAAATTTGCTATAAGTGTATTGACTGGTGTTTCTTTTGGGTTGACCTGTTGGTTTTTTGGGGTGAAATTTCCTGTTTTTTGGGGATTGTTGGCATTTGGTATGAATTTTATACAAATGCTGGGTTCTATTATTGTTACTATAGCCCTTACTTTTTTTGCTATGGGGCAGTTAGATGTATCTACCACTTTGTTGTTATTTACTTTTACACTTATTGCATTACAATTATTATGGGGCAGTGTGTTGGAACCTGTATTTATGGGACGTACGTTTTCTATAAATACAATTACTATTTTGGTAATGCTTTTGTTATGGGGATATTTATGGAATGTGATGGGTATGATATTAGCTGTGCCTATAACTGTTGTGGTGAAAATTATTTTAGAGCATTTTCCGAAAACAAATATTTTAGCAAAAATAATGTCTTAATATGATTTGTGTTATGCAAATTTACATATGATATTAATTATTTTGAAGTTGGAGCGTGCTATGTGATGAGATAAAAAATGAACATATACTATGTTTTGAACTTCAATAAAACATAAAATAAACATAATGAAAGTACAAAAATTATATTCATTTGTAAGTGATTTTATTAATTACAATTCAGTAAATGATGCATTAACGGAAATATCAAATATTTTTTTTGAACAGAGGTTTCCCAATCATATACAACGAACTATATATATGATTTCTGCTGAGTGCTTTGATAATATATATAAGCATGCTCAAAAAGTGTTATCTGATTATCCGGCATTTTTCGAAATTAATTGCATTAATGATCAGGATATTGAAATACGTACTTCAAATCCAATTTCTGCGAAATCATCTCATAAAGTCGAAACCTATATTCGGTTTTTAAATTATTTATCGCAGGATGAATTAAAAACACATTATTTTTCAACAATACGTACAGAACGTAAAACAAAAAAAGGCGGAGCTGGTCTGGGATTATTAATTCTCAGACGAAAAACACATTATCCTTTTGACTATTCTTTTGAACTTAAAACCAAAAAAACTAGTGTGTTTTCATTGAAACTTAAGATATCATTGCCGGAATTACAGTTGTATCGAATTCAGCAAACAGAGCATACACCACTTTTACAATTCGATTTTAAACAAGAAGAGTTGTTGGTTATTGGACAATCACGTCCGGAAGATGCTGATGGTTTTTACATGAATATATGTGCATGGATACATGAGAAAAAAGAAGACTTTAACGCAATGACTTCTCCTGTTTTAGTTGTAGATTTGGAGTATTATAATTCTGCGTCTTTAAAAAACCTTGTACGCTTTGTGAGAGCTGTAATAGCATCTACTTCAGAAAACTTGCGTGTTAATTGGGGGTATGATGGCGAAGATGAATTATCAAGAGACGATGCAGTTGAAATTAGTAAAATTGTGGGTAAAGATTTTATTTTAATTGAAAAATAATAAATTATTTTTTTTTTAAAGCCTATAACTATATTTTTGTAAGGAATAATTGAAAAATCAAAAAAAATGGATAATATAAAAGTTGATGGCTCACCGAAAACGCCGGATGTGAATTTTGATTATACAAATGGATTAATCGAAATTAAGGGACGTTCTATTCCTGAAAATTCGATAGAGTTTTATAAACCTATGATTGATTGGCTTGATAAATATGTGAATGATCCACAAGAAAAGACAACAGTTAAAATTCAATTGGAATATTTTAATACTAGTTCTTCTAAATGTATTCTTGATGTTTTTAAAAAATTAGAGGGGATAGCAAAACAAGATAAGAACATTGAAATTAATTGGTATTACGAAGAAGATGATGAGGATATGTTAGAAGCAGGGGAGGACTATCAATCTATAATTAATATACCGTTTAAAATGATTGAAATAGAGGAGTAATTGGAGGTCTTTTATCTCTTTTGGGGAGATTAAAGAGAGAGTAATAATTAAAATCTTCCTAATATGCGTTTTTTTACATTTTTGCTTGTTTTCACAAGTCTGAGCTTACATTCTCAATTTTTGTGGGCATCTAAACTCGTTTCGATATCAGCTCTTGATAAAGATTATATTATGATCCATTTTCAGGATGGTGAAGTCACTTTTGTTGATGATGGTCTCGGAAGTGGTGCATTTGATCATTCTGTTTCGGCTGATGATAATGAACTGGTTATGTTTGGATCTCCATTAAATACATCTGCAGTGCCAACTTTATCTAATTGGTCTGTTTCTTCGACTGATGATGCAAATTATGGTAGTGGAGGGCAACAACCGATAGCTGTTCATCGTAAATCGAAGCTTACCGGTATGTCTCAG
>JAWOEL010000117.1:0-2931 GCA_046482735.1 Bacteroidales bacterium
AAATGAATGTGGTTTGAAGTGCCTCCTATACGATATAGTTTACTTTTTTTATTTATAACAATACCCATGATATAGGCATATAATTCTTTTTCATATTGCTCAACAATAGTTTTTCTACTGTTCTTTGTTCGAAATATAATATAATATGATATAAAAACCGTGTGTAACTCATTGAAAATAAATATTATCCTACCTTTCAGGCAGTTGGTTATTATGCGACTTATTCCCCGCAGGTCGTTGACTCTGCGGTTATTATTATCTGACTTTTCAAGTCAAATTTATAAAAAAACACACAATGTACAGCAATTTTTTTGCTTTTATTATCATTCATTCGAAGCACGTAATCTTGAATGAACGTGTCCGTTTACTAACAGAGCGTAGCGGAAAGAAAGATCTCGGGCACTTGCACAGGCGGAAAACAAGGCATAACACATAAGGCACAAGGCATAGGTGTTTTGTCTGATAACTAATATCTGATAACTAATATCTCTATAAACGCCGTCAGAACCTGCGGACGCTGACGGGTTTCTGTGCACCGACAGTTCATTATTAAGCATTCATCATTCATAAAGCATAAAACGCCATCTCATATCTGATATTTAATATCTACTACCTCCCTAATAACAATTAACCACGTGTCTCGCTTTAGCGGATTGATTGATAATTAACCATTATTCATTCATTCGAAGCACGTCATCCTGAGCGGAACGTAGTGAAGCGTGAGGATCTCGTGCACCTGTACTAGCGGTTATTTAGTCTTGTGTTTCAATTTTAGAGATTAACTTCGTTGAGCTCCCTGCGTTTCGGTTACCACGCTCCACTGCGTTAGGCTCGCAATGACATGGGTAGTGGACAGGCGGTCAGATATTAGTCATTTGAAAAGCAAATGTAAAAATTGAAGTAAAATTTTGCACAAAGCTATTCCTCCCTTGAGGGAGGTGCCCGCAGGGCGGAGGGTGTTGGGGTGCTATAAATATGACGGGAGTTTTTTTTATGCTGCCCTTTCAGGGCGATAAAACCGTGGTGCTATTCTTTACCCAAGGCGATGCCATTGGGCTGAATTGGCATAGGCTTTCAGCCTAAAATTGAGATTATTTCTTCTTCAGTGTTATTCTTAGAACACTAACACCGAAGGTGTTGTATTTCCATAACCGGAGGTCTGTGACCTACGGAAATAGAAACGAGTAGAACATCTGCCTGAAAGGCAGGACTCTGTTGCCTCGAACCTTTCGGTAAAATAAGTTAATGCTTTGAGTGGACTTGATCTACCTCTTTGCGGCTTTGCGAGAAAAATATCTCACTATACCATAAAAATGTATTCGTGGTGGGAGAAATAAGGAGCTTTATATATATATAATATCCCACAATAAATTGAATTATGGTACTAATTTATATATATTTGTAAGAATAAATGTAGATTTAACTCAAATTAAGTTTAAAAAAATAGCTTTGTAATTATGGAACAATTAATCTTAAATATAAAAGATAGCAGGAAATTATCTTTCCTCATGCAGCTTATTAAACAACTTGATTTTGTTGAAGTAGAGAAAGTAAAAAAGAAAAAACCTTCCGGCAAACATGATTTTTTCAGTTCTGCTGGTTTATGGGAGAACAGAGACGTAAATGCTAATGACCTTAGAAAAAAAGCATGTGACAGAATAAAATAACTCTCTGCGATACTGATGTAATAATTGAGTTTTACCGGAACAGCCCTACTATTATTTCAGAACTCAAAACAATCGGACAGCAAAACATTGCCGTTAGTACCATTACAGCCGGAGAACTCATTTACGGTGCGTTAAACAAAAAGGAACTTAACCTAATTAAAAAAGACCTTAAAAGCCTTACGGTACTTGATCTTGACAAAAAAATCTGCGACACTTTCCTCTCTATTATGAGCACATATGTTTTAAGCCACAAACTGGCTTTACCCGATGGTTTTATTGCAGCTTCTGCAATTGCTCACGATATTGATCTTTATACTCTGAACATTAAGGATTACAGGTTTATTGAAGGATTAAAGCTTTACAAAAAATAATTATTTACTCACACTTATAATCAATACCGTTTATTTTATGTTACCCTCAAAAAAAATGCACTTTATCTTTGACTAAGAAGCCATTGCAAAAAAAAATGCGACAAAGTGGGCAACCGAAACAAAATGAAGTTCAACGAAGTTACTTTTGTGTATTTGTATTAATGGTTTTTTAATGTTGTGTTTCATTGGTAGAGATTACCACACTCCACTGCGTTCCGTTCGTATACAAAAGCATAATTTGGGATAAACAAATAAAGTTTCATTATACCAATAACATTAAGGCTCATAACTACAAAATTTACACGGACAAATCAATGCTGGAGACCATAGTTCAACATTTAATGGATAATGCCACAAAATTTACAGAACAGGGTTTTATAGAATTATCAGTGACAATGGTAAATAACAGAATCGAATTTATAGTAAAGGATAGCGGCAAAGGAATACCAGAAGACAGGCTTAATGCAATCTTTGATCGGTTTGTACAAGTCGATCTGAGTACAACCAGGCTTCATGAAGGTACCGGTATTGGATTAGCTATAGCCAAAGGTTATGCCGATATTTTAAATGCCCATATTGCAGTAGAATCTACAATAGGACAGGGTAGTTCTTTCAAACTTCAGTTACCCGCAAATATTATAATAGCACCTGAAGAGAACTTTCAACATATTGAAGAAAAAAATGATAAAAAGGAAAATAATAAACTGGCTCTAATTGTTGAAGACGATGAAATAAGTTTCATGTACCTGAATATTATACTGAAAGATGCGGGATTCGAAACCATACGGGCAAAAGACGGCATTGTAGCAGTACAAAAATGTCAGAAGCATAAAAACATTTCTGTAATATTGATGGACATCAATTTATCCGGAACAGACGGACTTACGGCAACC
>JAWOEL010000140.1:0-25628 GCA_046482735.1 Bacteroidales bacterium
TGTGCCTCGATTTATTACTAAATTATTTTCGGCACGTATTACACCATTGTTTGTGAGAGTTACCCCATTTGCCATGTGCAAACCATCTTGCAATACAACTGTATCACCTAAGGGAATTGTTTCATCTGTTGTAATATTCCATTCTGAGGTATAAATTGTTTGCGTTGCCTGAGCTACAATACCACTCATCACACAAAAAAACAAAACTATATACGTACTATATTTATGCATACTCTCTCTTTTTAAAAAAATTCTCTTCTTTCTTATTATACAAATATACAATATTTACGTATTAATACGCAAACAAAACATCATTTAATTACTTTATTATCATATAATTAAAATCAACATATCCCATCCCACCACTACTAACAGAAAGGATTAAGACCTATACGTCTGCAAATAATTAACACACAACAACAACGTGCTTTCTGGTTAAATCAACACAAAAAAACCGTACTTATACTTTATCAGACACGAACCACGAAAAATGAACCTTTCCGTAACGTCTGGTATGTGAAAATTGCGGATGTTTCTCAAATGACGTTTGAGAAGAATGTTCTATAATAACCACACTCTCATGCGAAACAACAGAACTTTGAAAAATCAACCCCGGTAAGTCATCTATCCACGGAAGCTCATAAGGCGGATCTGCAAAAATCACATCATATGATTCATCACACATCTGTAAATACAAACGAACATCCTGACACACAACATGGATGGTATCAATTTTAAGATTCTCTTTCTGAATGTGAATAAAGCGGGCATGTTTTGAATTTTTTTCAACCGATACGACATACTCACATCCCCGCGAAGCAGACTCAAACGATATACTCCCAATACCGGCAAACAAATCTAAAATACGAATATTATCAAAATCATATTCATTGTTCAATATATTAAACAAACTCTCTTTTGCCTTGTCTGTAGTTGGCCGCAATTTAAATGATTGTGGTGCTTGCAGTATTCTCCCCCTATACAAACCACTTACTATTCGCATATATTAATAGTAAATAATTGATAAAAAAGCGGATATGATATATCGGTAAATGGAGGTCTTGCTATCATTTTGGCATGAAGTGGTAAAGGTTGAACAATAGTAACATTTTTGATAAACATACATGTTGCCTCATAATACGAAGATGTTTTACTAATTCTTCCGGTAAGCACAACCGGTGTTTTCATTTGATTTAACTGAAGTTGCTCGAACACATTCATAATATAATACACATAATCATTAATATTGGCAAATGAAAAAGTATTATACATAATAATATTACCCTTATGCAATATTACAATATCAAAAAAAGAACTTTCCAGAGAAATAAATACAGAATATCCATCCTCTAATTTATTATGCAAAATAGAAGATTCCAATAAAGACGCAGAATGAGGAAACATATCAAAAGACTGCTCAAAACGTCCGCGGCACATATCAATTAATTGCTGAGAAACAGCATACACCAACACTGCATCAGAATTGGTTAATGAATAAGCATATACAGACTCATCTTTATCTATTTCATGATTAAACTGTAAAATTGTACGCAAATCATCTTGTTTACACAACGACTTAGGTGCTATTGTAATATGATGAGAACTATACATACAAGAAATCTGCTTATACGAATACGAAAAAGCCTCGTGATTCAAAAAACGAGAACATTCCTCTACATACTCATCATACGACAGGGAATCATCTATCGAATAAAACACAGAAGCCTGGAGTTCATCGGCATCCCTATCTACTATAATAAAAGAAAATCCATCCCGACGAAACGAGATGGATAAATGATATGAATCTGTTTGTGAATATAAAAAGTTACTATGAAAAAAAGTAATGTTTTGCATATAATAATATTATTCCCAATTTCCTTCAGTTATAGCTTTCTCCAGACTACCAACCCGGATTCCCGGATAATTTGTACGTTTTGTATAATTTTCACGAGCATTTGCAATTAACTGTAGATCCATGCCTTCAAGCAGAACATTAAAATCAACACCTATTTGAAAAGTTGATAACTCCACACCGCCGGAATTTATACTACGTGCACCAATATCAAACACACTGTCTGATTCGGGAACATATTTTAAATTTGTAATGTTAAAATTAGTACTTATTATACTATCACGCTTTAATTTTTCGATTACCGGGATTTTTACTTTTTCAACATAAGCCTCTCCACTAGCAACAGCAGCAGAATCTTCAAGATTACCTATTTTTTTATCAAATTGCAATGAATCATTTTTAGCAAAATCAATAAGAGTATCCCAATTTCCACAATATTTACCATATTTTTTTTCATAGGCAAATTGAAATTCACGGGCATTAATTAATTTGTTCTTAACTAATTCAATTTTTCTATCTTTTTCTTTTTCGAAATCAATATTCGTTTTCACACTGCTATATACTAAATAAGCTAAAAAAGCAATGCACACCAACAATACTAATTCAATACCGAGTTTTGTTCCTTTTGTCATAGTAATCTATTTTTTTGTGTACTTTTGTATTAAGCACAAATATAATATTTTATTTTTTTATTCTTTTTTTTATAAACTTTTTTTTTCTAAATGTTAACAGATTTTATTCAAAAAACATTGTTTGAGCATTTTTCTCACACTCCAACTTCTGACCAGAAGGAGGTTTTGGAAAAAATCGCACATTTTATTCACTCCCCATCGGAGGTCTTTATTTTAAAAGGATATGCCGGTACAGGTAAAACCAGCTTGGTTTCTACTATTACAGAAACTCTGTACGAATTAGAAATACCCGTTGTACTTATGGCACCAACAGGACGGGCTGCAAAAGTCTTATCTCAATATACACACAAACCCTCTTATACTATTCATAAGTCTATATACAAACAAGTTTCTCAAGGAAACACACATAAATTCAGTTTGTTTTACAACAAACAATCTCAGGCAATTTTTATAATTGATGAAGCATCTATGCTGGCAAATATCTCCGCAGGAAAATCTATTTTTGGCAGCGGCAGACTTATCGATGACATTTTTGAATATATTTTTGGTTCTCAAAAAAACTGTAAATTAATCCTGATTGGTGACGAAGCTCAACTTCCACCGGTTGGTTTATCCGAAAGTCCGGCTTTACAAAAAAAATTTATAGAGCAATCCTATTTAAAAACAACCATAGATACAACTCTTGAAACCGTCGTCCGTCAAAATCATGCATCAGGGATTTTAAATACCGCCACTCGTATTCGCACTCTCCTTCAGGAGCAAAACACTTCATATCCTCATATTACTCCTTCCGAAGATGTCGAAACCGTTACCGGCGACGTCCTGATTGAAAAAATTGAATCTTCCTACAATACTGCGGGAACAGAAAACACAATTATTATAACTCGATCAAATAAATATGCAAACAAATATAACGAAGGCATTCGTTCTATGATTTTATGGAGAGATTCCCGTATTGCTGTAGGGGACTATATTATGATAGTAAAAAATAATTATTTTTGGACAGAATCGAATAAAACAATAGATTTTATTGCTAATGGTGACATTGCCGAAATTGTTGCGGTGAAAAATTATGAAGATTTATATGATTTTTCATTTGTGAATGCAACACTTCGGTTTCCGGACTATCATAACGAAGAAGTTGATGTAAAACTTTTGCTGGAGACACTCAACTCAGAATCTCCCGGATTAACATATGAAGATAATATGCGTTTTTTTGAAACAGTTATGGAGGATTATACTGATATAAACAATAAACGTACCCGGTATCAGGAACTTCGCAAAAATCCTTATTTTAACGCTCTGCACATAAAATTTGCCTATGCAATTACCTGTCATAAAGCTCAGGGTGGACAATGGAAACATGTATACATAGACCATGGATATATGCCTGAAGACACAATTTCTATTGATTTTCTTCGCTGGTTATATACAGCCTGTACGCGTGCTACAGAAAAATTATTTTTAGTTAATTTTAAAAAAGATTTTTTTACACATATTGAAAAATAAACTGACAATATGGGAACACCTGAATCTAAAATACATGCCGGTATTACAATGCTCCATTATGGAAAATACCAAACATGGAACAGAACAAGCAAAAAACTGCCCGACATACAACACATCTCACATGATATTGAAGCTCATATCAATACTGAATTTGGTTATACGCTTCTCATTAAAGGACTGAAAGGAAAAACAATTTCTTTTGTTATTCAACATCCTCCGTTTAAAGACGATAACGGAAATATCAGTCCGGATTTTACCGGAGAGGTGTTTATTAATTCTAACTCCTTTACATTCTATCTGGGCGACTGTGTTTGGGAACCAATACATGACAAAATCGGTCCATGGAGGCTACTGAGTTATATAGAAGGTGTATGTATTGCCGATAAAACTTTATATATATATCAAAAAAACGATTACGACGACGATATTTTAGACTGGTAACAAGCCTACAAACTACACATCCATAGTTTCTGTGCGAAAACTCCAAATACATCGTTATTCTCATCTTGAAAACAACCATTTACAGACGTAAATTTATTGATTTTCAAGATTTCGAAAGCCTCGTCTTTGAAGCTTTCGCATCAGAAACACAGAAAAAAAGTAGTTTTCTCGCAAGCACTACATATGTTATGGATAACAACCCGGCACCCCACTCAAACAAACTACGTCAATACCGATTCACATACATAGTCGGGCACAATACCTAGCGAAGATATCATAAGATTATAACTTTCGGGTAATGTGTTACCAGTAAGCACCAAACAAGTATCAATACCAAAATGATTCCCCCCTATTATATCAGTTGCTAACGAATCACCAACCATTAATATGTCATTTTTGGTAATATTCACATCATTTATGGCATAATTAAATGCATAATTAAATATGTGAGTATCGGGTTTACCAAAACGAATAAAGGTTTTTCTGGCAGCATCCTCAATCATATCAGCAATAATACCAATAGCCAGTGACACATCATTTTTTGCAACAGGATATGTATGGTCAGTATTAGCTACCACAACCGGCATTGTTTTTTTTCGTAAAATATTTAATGTTTTATTAAGATCCAACTCCCAACTAAACCCCTCATCATCAAGAAAAATAAGAGCAGAGATATCATCATAGTTTTCAACATCTCGTACCGGTACAAGTTTTACATTTTTTTTTCGCAAATACAGTGCGGAATCTTCTGTGCCAAGATATGCAATAGTCCCTTCATGAACTTTGTAATGAATAAACTCGCGCACCAACATACCCGAAGAAATAATTTTATGTTCCCCAATTTCAGGAATACCAGCTTTAAAATAGCTTTCTGCTAATTTTTTCGGACTACGTGAAGCATCATTGGTCAACACAAAAAATTCAATATCATGTTCCTTTAAAAACATCAACATCTCCCTAATACCATCCAGCACTCCTTTGTAATTTTTCAATACACCAAATGCATCAAAAAAAACAACCTTATACTGTAAAGCAACCTTCTTAAATTCAGATAAATCCATAAAATATTATAGTTATAAATTAGTAATAAATGTTAGAAAAACTTTTTTATTTCCCTCATAATCATCATACATCCGTTCCGGATGAAACTGTATTCCCACAACAAACCGTGCCTCATCATACTGTACAGCTTCAACCAATCCATCCGGAGAATATGCCATAACTTGCAAACCAACGCCCAATTTATCAATCCCTTGATGATGATAACTCGTAACAGAAATATCTGTTTGAGCATACAATTCATAAAGCATCGTATCACGCACAATTGTAAGAGGATGACGATGTTTATCATAATCATCATAATTAATATGCGTGACCATTTCTTTGTTATGCTCATGCACATCACATAATAACGTCCCGCCAAAAATCACATTCAACACATGCAATCCACGACATATACCTAAAATAGGTTTATTATGAGATAAAGCATGCTTACAACACGCAAATTCAATATCATCTTTCTCCTCATCGAGTTCCTGTAGTATATGTTGAGCACAAGTATGAACACCATACAAACGAGGATTAATATCTCCCCCCTCAACCATCATAAGTCCATCATAGTCATCTAAGTAAAAATTGATGTTGGCAAGAGTATGTTGAGTAACCGGTATTACCACAGGGTAAACACCATTGCGAATAAGAATATCAAAATATATTTCAGAAACCCACTGTATCAACTTATTTTTCCTACTCTCACGACGAGCAACAATTAATACTTTTTTAGCCATATATCTGTTTTGAAATTGAACTCAGTGCATCTATCAGTAATGCATCTTTAGCTTTCCCCTGAGAAGAAACACGAATATGATACGCATCAAGACCAATTTTGTTGGTACAATCGCGCACATATATCCAATAATCTTCCAGCAATTTTTTTTGCAATTCAAATGCTGTCAAACCACATTCTATTTTAATCATCACAAAATTACATCCGGTTTTATACACATAAAAACCTCTTATTTTTTGCAAATCACAATACAAATCTGCAACTTCTGCTATTACTCGTTTACGCATCGCATGATACATATCATTGGTCTGAACCAAAAGAGTAATAAAGTACTCAGCCAAAGTATTAATATTCCATAATGGCACCATTTTTTTCATACGAGCAATTATATCAGACCGCGACGAACAGCAATACCCCAAACGTAAACCCGGAATACCGCAATGTTTACTCATAGAGCGAATAATTATAACATTTGGCAAGTCATCGATATATGGTATCAGACTAGGAATTTCATCAGCTGCAAAATCAATAAAAGATTCATCTACAATAATATGTTCGAGATGATTCATTTCAGAAATAAAATGCAACATTTTGTTCAACGAAATCAACTGACCAGTTGGGTTCCCGGGATTAATTATTAAGGCTGATTTTATAGAATTCGCAATAATCCAGCTGGCATATTCATCAAGATCCAAAATATAATTATTATGTGCAGGAAGCTGAAATAAACGAACTGTATTATGAAAACGCAATGTTTCGGTATATTCACTAAAAGTAGGTACAGGAATAGCTAATTCTTTTACAAATTCAGACTGAATAATAGTAATAAGTTCTGTCGCACCATTCCCGATTATGAGTTGTTCATTTTTCACCTGAAGCAACGAGGCCAAAACAGAAACAGTAAATTCAGGATTGCTGGAGGGATAACTTTTAATCAACAATGGCATCATACGTTGCATTTTCCCCATAATTTCATCTGTAGGAAAATACGGATTTGCAATAAAACAAAAATCCGTCACTTGTTCCAAATGCTCTTCCCCCACTATATTTATTAAAGAAGGAGAATGGGAAGTATGATTAAACAAATCCCAATTACACTTCAATTTTTCTTTCACACTTTTAATTTTAAATATCCGCCGAAAATACAAAAAAACCTTCAAAAAGCAATTTGAAGGTTTTTTTATAATTCTATACCATTATATATATGTGTCGATAAATAAAATTACCGAAGGTCGATATAATTTTGTGCTCTCAATATTACATTAAACAAAAATGTATATCGAACATACACGTTCAAACAAAAGCCGGTACTTATTTTCCGGCTTCTTTTACAGTTTGTACAATAATAGAACCAATTTTATAAGGATCTCCGTTTGAACTTGGTCGTCGGTCTTCTAAACGACCTTTCCATCCTGCATCAACAGTACCAACAGGAATTCTGATAGAAGCACCACGGTCAGAAACACCCCATGAAAAATCATGTATAGATGCAGTTTCGTGTTTTCCTGTCAAACGCAGTTCATTACCAGCACCATATACATCCATATGAGCTTTCACTTTTTTACCAAAAGCTTCGCAAATATCTTCAAACACTTTTTTATCACCTGCGGTTCGCATTATTTCATTAGAAAAATTAGCATGCATACCGGAACCATTCCAATCTGCCTCACTACCAAGAGGTTTTGGGTGCCATTCTACATATACCCCATGAGCCTCAGCAGTACGTTCTAATAAATACCGAGCAACCCAAATTTCATCAGCTGCACGTTGAGCATCTTTCGAGAAAATTTGAAACTCCCATTGTCCACACGCAACTTCAGCATTTATACCTTCAATGTTTAATCCTGCCTCCAGACATAAATCGAAATGCTCTTCAACTATATCTCTGCCATACATGCTACGTGCACCAACGCCACAATAATAAGGACCCTGCGGAGCCGGGAAACCGTTTTTAGGAAAACCAAGAGGTAAATTTGTATCCATATCCATTAAAAAATACTCTTGCTCATAACCAAACCAAAACTCATCATCTTTTGTATCAATAGTAGCACGAGCATTGGATGAATGTGGAGACCCATCGGCATTCAACACCTCTGTCATCACCAAATACGCATTTATACGTGCCGGATCCGGACATATAAAAATAGGTTTCAACAAACAGTCAGAAGAACCGCCCTCTGCTTGCTGTGTCGAAGAACCATCAAACGACCAGATTGGGCAATCTTCTAATTTTCCGCTAAAATTTTTTGCAATTTGCGTTTTACTTCTTAAACCTTGAGTTGGTGAATAACCATCCAACCAAATGTACTCTAATTTTGATTTCATATTTATAATATTTAAAATTATACGTTTTTATTATATTTTTCTCGTATTCCTCAAAGATATTAATATCATTTATTACACCCTTAATAAAACACGGTATCGCAAAAATAATATAATTTTTCTAAATACCACATCAGTAATTTTACTTATTTTCTATTTTTTGCTTAATTTATATTTAAAAAAATCATTTTTCCACTTACAAATTGAAATCTTTTAAAGGTTTTACCATAAAAGAATGCAACACATAAAACAAAACATGCGATAATATGAATTTATTTTTTAAAAAAGAATACACTACATTTGTACTATTACAAACAGAACAAAAATTATTCGAGAAATGATACTTTTTTTAAGAAAAACTAATTTTGAGTCGCAATTGTATCAATAAACCATAAAAAAATCGAAACCGAAAAATCCCGGCACAAAATATTACAATAAAAAATTATCATCATACTATTATGCAAACACAAACACTTATAGGAACCATGTCTGGCACATCACTCGATGGTCTGGATATATGTGCAGCTGAATTTAACCATAGGACTTACACAATTATTGAAGCTACAACAATACAATATCCCGAAAAACTTAGCAAGCAATTACGCACAGCTCACTTACTTCAAGGACACGACTTAGCCCAATTATCTGTTGATTTTGGTATTTTCTGTGGCAAGGAAATAAAAAAATTTATAGAAACACATTCTATTAAAGCAGAATACGTAGCATCACACGGGCATACAATATTCCATGCACCCCAACAAGGCTTAACTCTCCAAATTGGTTCCGGTGCACACATTGCAAAAGAAAGCGGATTGCATACAATTTACAACATTCGCAACCTTGATGTCGCTTACGGAGGCCAGGGAGCACCACTTGTTCCGGTTGGTGATGAGTTTTTATTTTCGCAATACGATTATTGTTTAAACATCGGAGGCTTTGCAAATATTTCTACACGTCAAAACAATACACGAATTGCATGGGATATATGCGGAGCAAATATATTATTGAATCATTTCAGCAAAAAAAGAAATACAAATTTTGACACAAACGGTACTCTTGGCAAAAAAGGCACAATACAAAACGACCTATTGACACGACTCAACAATCTTTCATATTTTGCAAAGCCACACCCTAAATCACTTGGCAGAGAATGGATAGAAGAATGTGTTTTACCAATTATATATACATATGATTATAGCATCGAAGATATTTTACGCACGCTCTATGAACATATAGCCATACAAATTGGTTTATCACTTTCAAAACCACATACACAAACTTTATGCACAGGAGGAGGAACACATAATACTTTTTTAACAGATCTTATAAAAAAATATAGTGCTTCAATAATAATTCACCCATCAAATACGCTTATTGATTACAAAGAAGCATTAATTTTTGCCTATTTAGGATATTTACGTATCATCAATACAAACAATTGTTTTGCTTCGGTTACTGGTGCACAACAAGATGTATGTGGAGGTGAGCTGATTTACAACAACATAAGATAAGAAGATACATGATTTTTAAAAAAAACACACAATACCATTGTAAATATGATAGCCAAACACTATTTTTGTAAAACGTAATGATAGTTTACATAAAAAAATGAGTCAAAAAATAGAAGAAAAAATATACGATTTACAAGAAAAGATACAACTACTTCAATCTAATTTTTCTGTATTATTGGCTCAGAACAAAGAACTTAAAAACATAAATAAACAACTGGAACATGAAATACAAACACAAAAAAATACGTATAAAGAATTAGAAACACATTATAAAAATTTAGAATTAGCAAAAGCAGTATCAGAAGAATCCGGAGCAAATAACAATGCACGGAAAAATATTGAAGAAATTATTCGGGAAATTGACACGTGTATAACATTACTTAATACATGAACGAAAAGCATACCATACAATTAAAAATTTTGGGTCGGTCATATCCAATACGTGTTGGCGAAAGCGAAGAGGAACAACTTCGTGAAGTGGTGTCACGAATTAACGATTTGTTGGAGAAATATAAAGAACGATATGGAAACAAAGACAATCAGGATTTATTATCAATGGCATGCATGCAATTTGTCGGAAAATTAATATTATTAGAGAAAGAACTACAACAAAATAATGTAGAAGAACAAATTAATGACATACGTGAAAACTTAGATGAATTTTTAAAACTAAATCAAATATAAAAACAGTAAGATTTGCTCGTATCGGTTTCTTAAATGCTGTGAAAACTCAACGTTTACACAATAACTGAGATAGCTTTAGTTGTGTAGATCAGGCCTCACCTTCGGGATTTCGCAAGAAAACAGAGGAAGATTGAAGCAACTTGCACTCAAACCCTGTCTATTTAGGGGTTTTCTATAGATTTAAGATCCGGTACGGGCTTTTTTTATTCTAACATTTAATAAATTTATTACAATATTATGGAACCAATTTCAATAATAATTACAGTATCAGTAGCTTTTATAGGAGGTGCTGCCATTTCGTTTGGCATTCAAAAAGTATTACTGAAAAACAAAGTAGAGTCTATAATTTCCGAAGCTGAAAAAGAAGCAGAAGTTATTAAAAAAGACAAAATGCTTCAGGCAAAAGAAAAATTCCTCAAACTAAAAAGTGAACACGAAAAAACGATTTCGGAAAGAAATCAAAAAATGTCTCAGGCAGAAAATCGTGTTAAACAAAAAGAACAATCTGTTCAACAAAAACAAGAAGAGTTACAACGGGCAAAAAATGACATTCAAAAACAAAAAGATATTATTAGTCAACAAATTTCGGTTAACGACAAAAAAGCTGCCGATTTAGAAAAAACGCATAAATTACAAATCGAGCAACTCGAAACAATTTCAAGTTTATCTGCACAGGAAGCAAAAGAGCAACTCATTGAATCATTAAAAGCCGAAGCTCGTACCGAGGCTATGTCTCTTATCAATGAAATAATGGACGAGGCTAAAATGACTGCAAACAAAGAGGCTAAAAAAATAGTTGTTCAAACTATACAGCGTGCAGCATCTGAACATGTAGTAGAAAACTCTGTTTCTATTTTTCACATAGACAATGATGAAATAAAAGGGCGTATTATTGGTAGAGAAGGGCGAAATATTCGTGCTCTTGAAGCGGCTACAGGAATTGAAATTGTTGTTGATGACACCCCTGAGGCTATTATTTTATCGGGTTTCGACCCTATACGAAGAGAGGTAGCTCGTCTTGCACTTCACCAACTGGTAACTGACGGAAGAATACACCCGGCTCGTATTGAAGAGGTTGTGGAAAAAACACGCAAACAAGTAGAAGATGAAATTCTCGAAACGGGTAAGCGTGCTGCTATTGATTTAGGTATTCATGGTCTGCATCCTGATTTAATACGACATGTAGGTAAAATGAAATATCGCTCATCATACGGCCAAAATCTTCTTCAACACTCAAAAGAAACAGCTCGCTTAAGTGGTATAATGGCTGCCGAACTTGGACTAAATGCGAAACTGGCAAAACGTGCCGGCTTACTCCATGATATTGGGAAAGTTCTGGAAGATGACGGAGAAATGCCACACGCTTTAGCTGGAATGAACTTTGCTG
This sequence comes from Bacteroidales bacterium, assembly GCA_046482735.1. Lineage (GTDB taxonomy): Bacteria > Bacteroidota > Bacteroidia > Bacteroidales > UBA1715 > JAQICB01. The sequence continues at coordinate 12,125 of JAWOEL010000140.1, forward strand.
AACGATACAAAGAAAAACCTGAAATTTGTAATGCTATTGGTGCTCACCACGAAGAAATAGAAATGAAATCGCTGCTTTCTCCTATTATTCAGATTTGTGATGCTATTTCGGGTGCTCGTCCGGGTGCTCGTCGCGAAGTGGTTGAGTCTTATATTAAACGACTTAAAGATCTTGAATCTATAGCTCTTGCACATCCGGGCGTATTAAAAACTTATGCCATACAAGCTGGTAGAGAGTTACGCGTAATTGTGGGTGCAGAAAAAGTTAATGACACTGATACAGAATCATTGTCAATAAACATTGCGAAAAAAATTCAGGATGAAATGACGTATCCGGGACAAATAAAAATAACTGTAATCAGAGAAACGCGTTCAGTAAATTACGCAAAATAATATTGTGTATATGATTTCTCATAAAAATGTTTTAGTAACTGGTGGAGCTGGTTTTATTGGTTCCAATATCATCCAGCGTCTCCTTCAATCAGAAAATACTGTTGTGTGTCTTGATAACTTTGCAACCGGATATAGACACAATATTCAAGAATTCGAAAACAACACAAACTTTACTCTGATTGAAGGAGATATTAGAGATTACAAGACGTGCACAGATGCTGTTAATACCATTGATATTGTTTTTCATCATGCTGCACTTGGGTCTGTACCTCGATCTATTGCCGACCCAATAGCTACAACTCAGGTTAATATTGAAGGCTTTGTAAACATTTTAACAGCTGCAAAAAATGCTCAGGTAGAGAAAGTTATATACGCTAGCAGTTCTTCTACCTACGGCGATGCTGATTATTCACCAAAGGTGGAAACACAAAAGGGTAACTTACTCTCTCCCTACGCGGTAAGTAAACAGACAAACGATTTGTTTGCTCAGGTTTTTTCGCACATTTATGATATTCAAACTATTGGTCTGTGCTACTTTAATGTTTTTGGACCGAAACAAGACCCAAACGGGGCATACGCAGCGGTTATTCCAAAATTTATTCATCTCCTCCTAAACCATTCAGAACCGGTAATTTTCGGTGACGGGTTGCAGTCTCGTGACTTTACATATATTGATAATGTTGTGCATGCAAATTTGTTAGCGGCGTCTTCACATACTCAAAACAAACACGAACATATAAATATTGCCTGTAATGAATCTATTACATTGCGTGATTTAACTTATTATATTATTGAAACGCTGAGCTCTTTTGACAATGAAATTTCTCATATTACGCCACAATATGGAGCACCGCGTTTAGGTGACATCCCACATTCTTTGGCTTCTATTGAAAAAGCACACAAAATTCTACAGTATACCCCACAGTGTACAGTTCGTGAAGGTATAAAAAAAACAGCAACATGGTTTTGGAATAATCGCTCATAAAAATTATGTCTGCGTAATTTGTTTATAAAATCGCATCAGATCTTATACTTTTCACGTCATAGCTTACAGAACACAGTGGCGTGTGACTATCTCTCCCATGGGAACAAAAAAAATCAGCTATACAACTGTCGCTTGCATACAAATATCCACAAATAATTTATGCGTTGCAATGAGTTACTTCTTCCAATCACCTCAACGAAACAAATTCACTCGATACATTGCACCATGTAATTATGCCATATCACGGTAAGAAGAGTCCCGAAACACAAAACTTACGTAAGGATTCCCCATGTAAAATGACAAATTGTACAAACAAACTATCTGTTTGATAAAAATACTTACAAAAAAATTACTATTTTTGGGTATACAATAAAAAACACATACAACTATGAATACAATATTAGAACTTTCAGGATATATTCTAAAACAAGAAGAATTAACAAATCTGGATATACATAAAATAAAAGGCACAATGGTGTTGCAAACCGAAAAACCTTTTAGCGGATATTTTGCCAATGAACCCGAAGAATATATTCCGCAAACAGTACTTTTTATAACAAAATATCAATATAGTCAAGAAACAATAGTACGTCTGGCATCTAAAATTTCGCATTATCTCGAAACACCTATAGATGCTGTAAGTGCAGAAGTTACTATTTATAATGAAAAAATGTATGCTATCAGACTCTATGATGTGAAAGATTATAGTAGTATTGAAAAGATACAAAAGTCATTTGCTTCTGAAGGAATAAAATTTAAAAACTCAGATCAACAATACTCTGATAACTATATTATAAAAATAAAAAAAGTATTTCTCCTCACAGAAAATGAAAAAGGCGTTTTTATAAATCAAAGTAAATCTAACATGTTTTATTTTGAAATTCCACAACACATCAGCTTTTCGCACTTTTTAAGTTTAGATGCTAAAGTAAAAAACAACTGGGACGGAAAAATGTATAGTGCAGCTCCCGGAATATTTTATAGAAAAAACGGCATTCAGGATGTTATTCGTGTTTTCAGCAATCATATTTCAGAAGATATGATGCAAGAAATACCTCGCCTGTATAAACGTTTTTTATAATACATGGATCCTTCAGGTACTAATTGGTTATCTACCTTACGTAAAAACATGCATCAAACACTTGATGCACAATTTTTTATTGTAAAAAAACTGATACATAAATACCCTGATTCACAAACATTTTTTCACTTTTACATTCATTCTTCCGGATTATTTTATGGTTATGCAACGCATCATATTTTATCAAACTTTCAAAGCCAAAAAACATGGACTAATGCAGACCATTATAAAATAGCACTTACCGAAGGACTTTTTGCCGCATATTTATACATACATAAAGAACGATTACAGTCCCCTCAAGACATTTCCATACTACTAAAAGAAGCACACAAAAAAATATATGATTTTTACATTGTATATACAATAGAGGACGGATACTTTACTCGAAATACATTTTTTGCCGGATTACGTAAAAAAGATTCAACCGCCACTCTGGAACAAATAATAAACAAACGCATCAAAAATCCAACAATGCTGCAAAAGGGTTTTTGGAAGGGGTCTCAATTTAATATTTTCTCCTATTTAGATATATTATACTTTGCATTTTGGCTCGATGGTAACTATTTGTATGACAAACGCACCGAGATAAAAAAAACACTCCTTACAAGTATGATAACGTGTACCCGATACAGCAGTTCGAAAATTGAGCAGCACTGTATTCAGTATTTTATAACATCGGGGGATTTAGATAAACAATCTAAAAGTGAAGTAGATTATTGCCTTTCACATCCTCCATCACTAGAGGATGTTTGCACAAAAATCGCATACCCTGCGGTTATAAACAGACTTATTGTAGAGCATATTATTATTGTATTGTTAAGCTCACACATAAACGAACATAAAAAAAACTCACTGCTACAGAAAGTATGCACCTTATGCAACATAAGTCAGGACGAGCTCCAATACAGCAATCTTTTAATAGAAAACTTTATATCACATAATAACAATCATTTATTATACATCAAATATCAATTCAAATTTAACCTGATTGCACAAAACTTTTCATCTCGTTTCTATTCATTTTTTATAAAAAATAAATCAAAAATAATACATGAGTTAAGCCAGAACAAAGAGCTCATGGAACTACTGTGGAAAGCTAAAAACGAAAAACTTTCTAACGAAGAACGCGAAAAAGTAAAATCACAAATTATTGATATACTTAAAACAATTCCATCACTCACTATTTTTATGATACCGGGTGGATCTGTTATTTTACCTCTGTTACTGAAAATTTTACCCGAAGAAATCCTTATTCCCAGATCATTTCGCAACAATTAAAGGTTCATCTTTACATTAATAAACTGTACATTTCAAAAAAAACAGTCAATTCTTTGACTATATGGTAACAAATATTGTACTTTTACGTAGAGATTTTTTAAGAGTAGAATATAATTACTATACATGAGGGAGGTACACACATTTTTAATGGGTATTGTACTATGTTTATGTACCTTTAGTACATATGCAGAAACAATATCAAAAGACACAACAGGTTTTTGGACTGACAATAGCACGTGGGAAAACGGTGCAAAACCAACCCAACCTATTAATACTGATATAATAATTAACGGAACAATTTCAACAGAGGCAAATCAAAATCTTTTTTTTACCACTAATTCATCATTAACTGTGCATGATACACTTATTATAAATGGTAATTTAAGTGCAGAAGTTAATATTGATTTTACGGTAGAAGAAGACGGCATTCTTATTGTTTTGGGTAATTATACATCCGAAAACAACATTGACATAGCAGCTAATGGGAAAATTGTTATATTTGGAGATTTCACACATGATAAAAAAAATATAGATGTAACAATTCCTTCAGATAATAATTTATACGTTTTTGGAGATCCCTATGTTGACAAAAATGCAAATATAGATCAAACTCAAATCGGCGATCAAGAATCATTTTTAAGCGGAGAACCCGAACTAACCGAATGGTTAGATGACAACTACAACACACTGCTGCCTATCCGTTTAACAGATTTTTCCGCATTTGCAAGCCCCAAAGGAATTGAATATACTTGGATTACCGAATCTGAAGAAGACAACGACTATTTCACTCTGGAATATTCAACAAATGGTACCGACTTTACTCCAATCACGACTATTCCGGGTAAAGGAACCACATCACAATCAAATTATTATGCGTATTTTGATGATCACAATAAACAATGTGGCACGATATACTGTCGGCTCAAACAAACAGATTTCAACGGTACATCTACATACTCCCAAATACTCAGCATACAGGTTCCGAACTATAATACTGATATATTTTTATATCCCAACCCGGTTTCTGACTATTTATACATAAACGACAATACCAAAACCATTTCACACATTCGTTTTTTTGATGCACAGTTTAAAAAACTAAACATTACACATTCACATAACATATACGATGTAAAAAAATTAGAAAAGGGAACATATTTTGTAGAAATACAAACAGAAACCAAACGTTTTATGTCCACATTCATCAAAAAATAATGTATAAGGCAAAAAGCACACTATACCTCAAGCACAGAATATAGTTCTCTTGCAATTAGAACTTAATACTATAACATACGTATAACAAGGTAGAACTTAAATTAATAACATGAAACCATTTGCTACACATACTATACTATCATTTACAACAAACCGAATAGAAAAAATTGTTCGTTACAGTTTTATAATATGTCTATTATTTTTTTTCAGTTCTACGCTATCAGCAACAACCTATTATTCAAACAATGCTGACATTTCAAATATCTCTAACTGGTGGACAAATACAGATGGTACCGGTTCTAACCCCACTGATTTCACAACAGCAGGTGATGTTTTCATCGTCCAAGCCGGACATACAGGATGTAATTTAAACGCAGCTTTAACAATAGGTTCCGGTGTAACCTTAGAAGTAAATGAAAATTTGAATGTGGAGTGGCAATCATTTACCATAAACGGGACACTCACCCCCGCAGCATCGGTAATTATTAGTAATACAGATAATTTAACCGGAAGTGGAACTGTTCAAGTTACTCGCACAAATACTAGTGAAGATAATTTTTCAACACAATTTACCGGGAATAAAAGTTTAACAAATTTAACCATTGAATTTATTGGTTCTTCTACTCAATATATTAATTCTTTCACAAGTTACGGAACTCTAAAAATCAATAACAACACAACTTTCACATCTGATAATTGGACAGAAACAAACACATTAATTATTGAACCCGGAAAAACATTAGATCTGGCTTCTCATGCCATAAAAGTAAAAAATACCGTAACAAATAATGGTACCGTTTCCGGGTCAGCTTCTGATTACTACGGACAATTATCTATGCAAAGTGGCACATCTGCGTATACAATTGAAGGCGACGGAACATATTATAATTTAAAATTAAACGATACAGAAGAATTTACAATAACCGGAAATAATAGTATTACATACTATCTTGAAATAACAAGTGGCACCCCACTCACATTAAATTGCGGAACCACCACAACTATTACAGGAGATATGAATAATGCCGGAACAATTACCGGTCCAACCACATCCGGATATTATGCAAGAATTGCTAATTCAAATACAGTTACGAACACTGGTAATATAGGAGCCTCCTCTTCATATATTGCATTTAGTGGCTCAATTTCAGGTGGAACAATAGGAAGTAACGTGTTGCAAAACAGTTCTCAGACAGCTACATGCTCATCCGGCACAACCTATTATTCCAATAATGCAGACATATCAAACACTTCGAATTGGTATACAAACACAGACGGAACAGGCACAAACCCCACAGATTTCACCGGAGCAGATGATATTTTTATTGTACAAGCAGGACATACGTGTACAATGTCGAGTAGTACTACTTTTGCCGGAACAATAACCGTAAATGGAACTTTAAATCCGGATGCTGCTGCAATTATCAGTGGAGGAACACTCAATGGTTCCGGAACAGTAAAAGTGACTCGCACGGCTGCTACAGCAGATTTTTCAAGTCAATATACGCAAAGCACAAAAACACTAACCGCTCTTACGGTTGACTATGCTAATGCTACGGGCGGGCAAACTATTTCTGCTGTTACGTATAGTAATCTTGTACTTTCAAATACAAGTGGTGTGCAAACAGCTGCTAATAATCTTACAGTAAATGGAACACTTACAATATCTTCAGGCAGCACCATGGCAATGGGAACATACAATTTAGGCACTCCTACTGCTATTACTATGGCACTTTCGTCTCAAATAACCGGTTCGGGTTCTATAACATTAGGAGGAGACATTACCTACACCGGAACAGGTGGAGCAAGTACTATTGCACCAGATATTATACTCGGTTCAAGTGCACGAAGAATCGCTGTTCCTGACGGCTCTTCTGCCAATGATGTGAGTCTTACCGGAAATATTTCCGGTACGGGAACATTTTCAAAAAGTGGGTTGGGAACACTACAATTAAGTGGCATAAATACAAATACAGGACTTGTTACGGCAGAACAAGGAAAAATCGTATTAGGCTCAAAAGATGCATTCGATGGAAATCCCTGGGTAAGTATTTGGGGCGGTGCGATGCTTGATTTACAAGGATATTCACCTGATGGCAACGGCAGACTGCAATTGCAAGGCACGGGCATTTCAAACGCAGGTGCTCTTACAAATACATCAGCAACTGCCGTGACATATACGGGACCTCTTCAATTATTAAATTACGGGAATGATTTTGCAAGCATTATCGCACATAATGGTTCAATTAATCTTTCAAACACCTCCACTATTTCTAATGATGGTAATGGAACATATACAGAAATCACGCTCATTTTAGGTGGTTCCACCGGAGGAACACTTGCCGGAGCTCTTGAAGATGGTACAAAAACAATTCATCTCACAAAACAAGATGCAGGCACATGGACGTTAACCGGCAATAATACCTATACCGGCAACACAACCATAACCGATGGAATACTTCAATTAGGTGCAGCCGATAGAATTTCAAATTCAAGTACTATTGTACTCGATGGCGGTACATTCAGTACAGGTAGCAGTTCTGGTTATAATGAAACGCTCGGCACATTTCAACTAAGCAGTAGCTCAACCATTAATTTAGGATCCGGCGTTCATACCCTCACATTTGCAAACAGTAGTGCAGTCACTTGGGCAGGAACTACACTCTCAATAACAGGATGGACCGGAACTGAAAATACTTCCGGAACAGCAGGAAAAATTATGGTCGATGTAGGAGGTTTAACGTCAGATCAGTTGGCGAAAGTATCTTTTACTGGTTACGACATGGGAGGTACAATATTAGGAACCGGAGAGTTAGTTCCACTTTTAGTTCCTCCAACAATAACTATAAGTACTACAGATCTATCAGGATTTACGTACTGCGAAAATTCCGGTCCCTCAACCAGCCAAACATATACTATTGAAGGATCTAACTTAACAGACGACATAACAATAACTCCACCAGTAAATTATGAAATTTCACAAGACAACTCCACTTGGATAAATTCATCCTCTACCCTAAACTTACCCCACACAAGTGGTGATGTTGCATCCACTACAATATACGTTCGCTTAGCTTCAGGACTTTCACCCGGCACCTATAATTCTCAAATTATTGCCCATACAAGCACAGATGCCACTCAAAAAGACATTAGCTGCAGTGGTTCAGTTTCTACTGAAAGTCTGGTAACTCTGGCATCACCAAGTCAAATATCAGCAGCAGACGTTGAACAAGCTACATCAAGACATATATTATCTGCATTTACAATAGCATCATCAGCTGATGATGCTATTATTACCAATATAGACTTCCCAACAACCGGGACATATGCTAGTGCAGACATTACCAAATTTCAATTATGGTACAACTCTAGTAATGACTTTGCCAGTGCAACGCAAATTGGTGCAGACATCACCTCATCGCTCACAGCTGGCACGCATTCATTTTCCGGATTGTCGCAAACAATTCTAAACGGCAGTACCGGTTATTTTTGGATTACCACAAACATTTCACCCTCGGCAACCATTAATAATACAATAACAGTATCTGATATAAGTACAAGTGACATTACAATTTCAGGATGTCATTCAAAATCGGGCAGTATTTCTACAGCTGGCACACAAACAATAATAGCTGCTACCGTAACAACCTACTACTCTACCGCAAGCGGAAACTGGGATTCGAACACTACCTGGTCTACCTCTGGCTGTGACGGAACAGCAGCAAGTTCATATCCCACAACAACCGATAATGTGATAATTTGCAACACCCATACTGTAACAGCTAATGTAGATATCACAACCAGCGGTACAGTTACAGTAAAAAGTGGTGGTGCATTAACTATTAATGATAATATTGAAATAAACTCTGAAATAATTGTTGAAACCGGTGGAACAATAAACTGGCCAAACACAATTGAAATTGGCGAACACGCAAATATATACGTAAATGGTGATATAAACGCCGGCACGAAAACCATTATATATCAAGATAACTATATCGATATAAACGCCGGAAAAATTGAAGCAACCGGCACAGTTTCCTTTTCTCAATTACAGTCAGCATCAAGCACAAAAGGTGGATCAATTAAAGGCACATCCATAAACATAGGAACATACGGCAACACTACCGGCGTTGACGTAGCATTTGACGGCGAAACATCAATTTCTACATACAAAGGATACGGGTACACCTATTTCACCAATGGCAACTTAAACATTACAACCTATGATACAGAAAATACAAGTTCAGTAACAGAAAATCAAATTTTAGGAGATGGCGGACATGTTAACTTCACAAATAAAGTTTTTGTAAAAAACGCGAGTTTGCAAACACATATTACCAATGGCAATGCATATTTCAATGGAGGCTTAGATAATTTATGGACAACAAACACTCCTCCTTCACGAATTATTGCTGATACAGTTTTTATATCAAATGATCTCAAAGGCGAATCAAATGCAGATTTATTTATTGAAGCACACCTCGTTCAGCAAAATGATGTAATAATTACCCAAAACTCAGACGGAAATATTTACATACAAAAAGATTATATAAGCAATGGGTATGAAACTAATTTTAATAATACCGATGCAACCTTCAAAATTGAAGGAAACAGTTATTTTGATAACGCAACAGGACTTCTTAACACAAATGGAACTATTGTAACACTCGGAAACTCCTACATGAGTGGAACAGGGACATTTGGTGCAAATAACGGTCCAATATATGTCGGCGGTTTTTTAACTATAGATGAGTTACAAATTAGCTTTCAAGGAAGCGGATATGGTTACATAGGCAACACTGCAACAGCACAAGAATTTATTGATGCCGGAATATACGATGACAATTATGACGCATCTACTACTATTGGAGGAACCGGAAACCATCCTCGAAATTCAAGTAACAATCCTGACTCAAACGAAGGACGATATTTATCTATAGCAGGTGGTCAAATAACTGATGCTTCAATGCTAAAAAGTGTTGATGACGCAGAAACCGATGGTCTAGATATTTATCCTGAAGAATGGCTGCCAATAACATTATCGGAATTTTATGCAGTAAAAAACACAAACAACACGGTAACTCTTCATTGGAAAACAGAATCTGAACACAATAACGACTATTTCACCATACTTCGATCTGACAATGGTAGAGACTTTTCGCCAATTGCAACCATTAACGGTGCCGGAAACAGCAATTATAGCATTTCATATTCACACACCGATATAGAAAAATGCACCGGGATAACATATTATAAACTTTCACAAACAGATTTCGACGGCACCACAAAACATTCCAAAATAATCACACTCTATAATTGTAAAAACAACGTCACCTTTACCATACATGATAATAAAATTACAATAAATTTCATGGATTTACATAACAGATATCATATTATGCTAACAGATATAAGCGGCAAAATACATTTTTCACAAAGCTTTCAAAACATACAAGAAAAATCTATCCCATTACCTCCAGAAAAAGGTGTATATATTATATCTACTATCAGTAAAAAAAGCGGCATTATAAACAAAAAAATCATTCGTTAACATACCAAATGATTTTATCAAATAATGCAAAAAGACACATAAAATATGAAAAGCCCATTTTATTGGAAAACTTTCTATATTTTTCAATTCATAAATTCTAAATCTTTTTTACATTTGTCTCAAAATATGAATATACAAAGATCATTGACATGTTAAACAGACATTTATTACGAATTAAAGTTTTTCAAACTATATACAGTTTTAGAAAATCGGCTGATAACAACTTTGTTGCAGCCTATTCTGAACTCACCAAAAGTATTAATGAATCATATTTATTGTATATACATATACTATTGTTCTTAATAGAACTCAAACAACATTCGGAAACCAGAATAGAGCAAATACAGGCACGAGTTGTACAAAATGAAACAGAATGGAAAAAATTAGTACCATTATCGCAAAACTCTGTTCTCACAGAACTGGAACAAAACAAAGAATTACAACAGATAATACAAAAAGAAAAAATATCCTGGCATTCACATAAAGAAATTATAAAAGAACTCTTCACCTATATTATTGAATCAGAAAAATATCAACAATATAGCGAGTCGGAACAAACCGAACAACAAGACAAAAAAATATTAAAATTCATTTTAGAGTCAGTAATAGGAAAATCAGAAAGTTTTTTTTCATTTATAGAAGAAAAATCAATTTTTTGGAACGATGAAATAGATCAAATTATTTCTATGGTCTATAAAACCATCAATAAATTAAAAACAGAAAAAATAATTTTACCTGTTTTCAAAGATGCAGAGGCAAAACATTTTGTCGAAAAACTACTAACAACAACTATTAAAAATTGGGATGAATACAATAATTACATAGTGGAACGTTTAAAAAACTGGGAATTGGAACGTGTTGCAGAAACTGATTTAATAATTATGCACGTAGCAATAACGGAAGCAATAAACTTTACAGAAATTCCTATACGAGTTACATTAAACGAATATATTGAAATATCAAAAAAATACAGTACCGAAAAAAGTAACGTTTTTATTAACGGACTACTCCATAAATTATGTAAAGATTTGGAGCATGAAAAAATAATTGTAAAAACAGGAAGAGGACTTATGTCATAAACATACTATTCAGCTATTATAAAGGCACAACATGATGTACCACATTGTACGAATTATTTTGGCATTACAATATACTATGTATCTCAATTCAATTAATGAATATAGTAATTTATATAATGATAAACTAATATAAACATATGAAACATTTATATATACTATTACCTGTTCTATTTCTGTTTGTTGGCTGTTCCAGCAACCAAGGGGATAAAAAAAACACATCATCACCTAAGAATATTGACTCATTACCCACAACAACCGTATCATATGATCAAAAAATATTAGATTTGGGCACCATTACAAGTGGTGAAATCATAACAAACACATTTACTTTTACCAATACGGGAAACAATGATTTATATATACAAGACGTTCAAGCATCTTGCGGTTGCACTGCAACAGATTATTCCAAAAAACCGGTAAAACCCGGAGAAAAAGGATATATTAGCGTTACATTTAACACACAAAACAGACAGGGAAAACAATCAAAAACAATAACAGTTTTTGCAAACACAAAGCCTCATAAAGCAACAACATTACGTTTTATGGCTGTAATTAAATCTAATTAATAATTATAATTATCAAACTATGAACATGTTACACATTTTATTACAAGCACCCGACGGTGCAGGTGGAGCTACCGGAAACTTTATTTTACTAATAGGTATCATGGTAATTTTCTTTTTATTTATTGTTCGTCCACAAATGAAACGACAAAAAGAAACAAGAAAATTCCGTGAAGCACTTCAAAAAGGCGATAAAGTTTTAACCTTAGGTGGTATTCACGCGAAAGTTATTGAAATCAAAGAAAACAACACTGTTGTTATTGAAATCGCAAAAGAGGTGCAGGTAAAAGTAGACAAATCTGCTCTTGTACAAAGCCCGGAAGCTTTAGCTCAAGGAACAAAATAAATAATATAAAAAAATACAAGAAGTGTAATACTTCTTGTATTTTTACTATTTTGTATGAACTATTTAAAAAAAATAATAAACTATCTACGATTAAATTGGTTGTGGTTACGCAAAAACAAACCAAACTACATAGTTTTTGCCGTTTTTTTTGGTATTTCCACATTCTTTTGGCTACTTAATGCTTTTGCAAAAGTATATACCCTTACAGTACCCTACACTATAGAATACACAAACATTCCCGAAAACTTCACAACCGTAAAATCTGCACAACAACAAATTATGGTAACAATGAAGGGATCCGGATATATGTTCCTAAAATACTATATGTACGATTCTTTTTTTGTTATACCGGTAGATTCCGAAAAATTCATTAGCGATACATCAAAAAAAATTCATCATATTGAAATCAACACCGAAGAATTTGCTGAAAACAACATTTCACGCTCAGCTGCTTCAGTTATAGACATTTCACCAAAAGAGTTAGAAAATACTATTTCAATAATTACAAAGCAAAAAATTCCGGTTCTCCCCAATGTCAATATATTATGCGAAAAAAATTACAGTTTTGTTGATAGCCTGACAATAGAACCTGACTCAATAATGCTCGAAGGTGCAAAAGTAATTCTGGATACACTCCAATATATAGAAACCGAATTCTACGAAAGACAAAATGCACAGTCTTCATTTTCAGTTTCATTAAATGTTGTACCCATACCGGGTATACGACTGTATGAATCAAATATAGAATTATCTGCTACCATTGATAAAAAACTCATAAAAATTACAGAAGTACCAATAGACTTCAGTAATGTTCCAAAAGAAGAACAACAACGTATTTCCGAATCACAAATTATTGTATCCTACTCAGTTTTCTCATCACAATATTCTGAGAGCATAGACACCTCTATTCATGCAATTGCCAAATACTCAAGACAAACACAACAAGAAAAAACTATTCCTGTAGCTTTGAAAAACGTTCCGGAACAAATTACAATATTATCTGTTCAACCA
>JAWOEL010000029.1:0-24705 GCA_046482735.1 Bacteroidales bacterium
TCGAAACGATTCGTTGAAAGTAACATGGAATGGGCCGGCACAAGAAATGCCTGACAGTATTCACCATTTTTACAATTACAATTCATGGGAACATTGGTTGATAGATGAATATGAAGGTATCGTTCAGTTTACTATTTATGAGTCGGATTTTGAATAAAAATACACATGAAAACTATACATATTGGCCATATTAAGATGTTTTTTATTATACTGGTAACTTTATTATTATTTAATAGTTGTTGGACTAAACATTATGATTATTGGTATCAGAAAAGAATTAAAAATAATACAGTCGATACACTTTTAGTATTATTTGGTACTAATTCCGAAAAATATTGTGGTATAGATAGTATTGAGATTATGCCTAATAGTAATTATGTGTTTGAGAGTTCAAAAGGGATAGATGAAGGTGAAAACCCTATAATTCTTTTTTTTTCTGATGCATCTGTTTCTTTTACAAAACAAGCCAGAGTGTATCGAAACGATTCGTTAAAAGTAACATGGAATGGGCCGGCACAAGAAATGCCTGACAGTATTCATCATTTTTATAATTATAATTCTTGGGAACAATGGATGATTGATGATGAGGTTTATGATGGTATTGTTCAGTTTACTATTTACGAATCGGATTTTGAATAAAAATACACATGAAAACTATACATATTGGCCATATTAAGATGTTTTTTATTATACTGGTAACTTTATTTTTTTTAGGTAGCTGTTTAAGTAAAGAATATGATTATTATTATCGAATTTATTTTGAAAATGCTACAAACGATACCCTTATTATTGTTTTAAATGATTCTATTGTAAATAGTTCAAGTGTTTATAATTATAAAATAATTCCTAATGATATTATTTGCACAAATATTGGTAAAAATATCAATGAAGGAGAAGATATTAGAAAAAAAGTTTTTTCTGACGGGAAACATGAACATTATTCTATTGTAAGTGTTTTTAGAAAAGATAGTTTAATTAAAAAATGGCGAGGTTCAAATTTTGAATCAGACAGTATTCACCATTTTTACAATTACAATTCATGGGAACATTGGTTGATAGATGAATATGAAGGTATTGTTCAGTTTACTATTTACGAATCGGATTTTTTGTAACTTCAATTACTATGTAACCAATTAGTTATTGTTTAAATTTCTATCTTAGTATGTAATCTGTGTTTACTAACTCATTTAAGTAGGCATATATCAGACCGTTAACAAAATGAACATATATTATAACTACACCACTCAAACACATACAGTACAATAGAAAGTTACCTATCGCATACTCATATTTTTTTAGATAAAACTAATATTCCGGCTCACATTCAACAGGTTTTATTTCATCAAAAAAAAAGCTGCATATATCTTTTAAATATATGCAGCTACTATGAAAAGAATAACAATTATTACCTATGCATGAGCAATGTATTGCGTAATCCAATCTCCAACATCAGAAGTAGATTTAGGGGCTTCTTTCGAAATATCTTCGGTCACAAATCCTTGCTCTAACGATTCATGAACAGCTTTTCGTATTAAATTAGCTTCATCTTTTAACTTAAATGCATATTCAAACATCATTGCAGCCGACAATATTGTAGCTATAGGATTAGCTATATTTTTACCGGTTGCTTGCGGATAAGATCCGTGTATAGGTTCAAAAACACTTGTATGAAGACCTATTGAAGCAGAAGGCAATAAACCTAATGAACCTGTTATAACAGATGCCTCGTCTGTTAATATATCACCAAACATATTTTCGGTCACCATTACATCAAAATTCTTTGGCCACTGTATAATTTGCATTGCGGCATTATCAACAAACATATATTGTGTTTCTACCTCAGGAAATTTCGGTTCTATCTCTTGTGCTATTTGTCTCCATAATCTGGAAGTTTCTAAAACATTTGCTTTATCAACTACCGTAAGTTTTTTATTACGCTTCATTGCATATTCAAAACCAAGTGTTACAATTCGCTCTATCTCTTCACGAGTATATACACAATTATCATAGGCTGTGTTTCCATCATCTGAGCGACCTTTTTCGCCAAAATATATACCACCGGTTAACTCCCGAATGCACATAAAATTTGCACCCTCTACTAAATCACGACGTAACGGGGATTTATGAAGAAGTGATGAAAATGTTTCAACAGGACGCAAATTAGCAAACAAACCTAATTGTTTTCTCATTTGTAATAAACCCTGCTCCGGACGAACTTTAGCAGAAGGATTATTATCAAATTTGGGATGACCTATAGCACCAAACAAAACCGCATCTGCTTCCATACATACGTTATGTGTATCTTCCGGATATGGTTCACCTACAGCATCTATTGCTGCTGCACCGGTAATAGCTTCCGTATAGGTGAAACTATGTCCGAACTTATTTTCAATAGCTTTGGTAACTTTTAGGGCTTCTTGAATTATTTCAGGACCAATTCCATCACCGGCTAATACAGCTATTTTTGCTTTCATATATTTATTTTTATTGATTTTTATTTGTTACAAACTTACTCACCATGATTCACAAAAACATCAAACACATGTATTTGTTACATTACACACCATAGCAAAGTCTCATATATTAAAAAAAAAGTACTTATAAAGCATTATTTTTTTCTTTTTCAAATGCTTCTATTTCGGGTAACTTATTTAGTAAATAATCAATATCATCAAACCCATTAAGTAAACAATCTTTTTTATATGAATTTATTTCAAACGATTCCGATTTACCGGAAGACACAATAGTAAAAGTCTGATTTGGTAAATCAACTTTAAATTCAGCTTCATTATTGTGTTCTATTTCCTTAAATATATCAGACAAAAAAGATTCGGAAATCTGCACCGGCAGCACACCATTGTTCAAGGCATTATTTTTGAATATATCAGCAAAGAAACTTGACACAACAACTTTAAACCCATAATCTGCAATTGCCCACGCTGCATGTTCACGCGAAGATCCACAACCGAAATTTTTACCACCAACTAATATTTTTCCGGTATATTTTGAATCGTTTAACGGGAAAGAAGGTATTGGCGTGTTATTATTATCATATCTCCAGTCACGAAAAAGGTTTTCGCCAAACCCATCTTTATCTGTAGCTTTTAAAAAGCGTGCCGGTATTATTTGGTCAGTATCAATCTCCTCAATTGGAATAGGTACAGCACGCGAAACTATTGTATTTATTTTTTCTATTGGCATTATAATAATGATTAATAGTTAATGACTCATAATTAATTTATAAAAAATCTCTGGGATCGGTAATTTTTCCGGTCACTATAGCTGCAGCAGCAGTTAAAGGACTAGCAAGAATAGTACGAGCACCCGGACCTTGTCGTCCTTCAAAATTTCGATTAGACGTTGCTACACAATATTTTCCCGGAGGAACTTTATCATCATTCATGGCAAGACATGAAGAACAACCGGGTTCACGTAACTCAACTCCGGCCTCTTTAATAATTTCATCTATTCCCTCTTCTTTTATTTGTTGTGCAACTAAATATGAACCGGGAACTATATATGTATTAATATTATCAGCTTTTTTTCTTCCCTTAAGAACAGACGCTAACAATCGAAAATCTTCTATACGACCATTTGTACAACTACCCACAAATACCCAATCTACTTCTTTACCAAGCAATTTCTGATTTTCCTCAAAATTCATATATTTTAGAGCTTTTTTGAAAGTCTCTTGCGAAGCAGGCTCGATAGAAGAAACAGTTGGTATAGAATCAATAATTTTCATACCCAATCCTGGATTTGTTCCATACGTCACCATTGGCGTAATATCTGCGGCATCAAACGCATACTCTTTATCAAATTTTGCATCCGCATCTGAATATAATTCTTTCCATTTCTCAACAGCAGCATCAAAATCTGCGTCTTGTGGTGCAAATTTACGACCTTTCACATACTCAAAAGTTTTTTCATCAGGTGCTATCATACCACCACGAGCACCAAGTTCAATACTCATATTACACACAGTCATACGAGCTTCCATAGACATATTACGAATAGCAGAACCGGCAAATTCAATAAAATAACCGGTAGCACCACTTGCCGTTAATTGAGAAAGCACATATAATATTAAATCTTTAGATGTAACACCTTTTCCTAAATCACCGTCAATGATAATACGCATTTTTTTCGGTTTAGGCTGCAAAATACACTGACTCGCCAAAACCATTTCCACCTCACTTGTACCAACACCAAATGCAACAGCACCAAATGCACCATGAGTTGATGTGTGGCTATCACCACAAACTATTGTCATACCCGGTTGCGTATATCCCAATTCCGGACCAACAACATGAACAATACCATTATACACATCACCAAGACCATAATACGTAATGCCATGACGAGCACTATTTTCTTTTAATCGTTCTACCTGAAAAGCAGATAATTGCTCCTTAATAGGTAAATGCTGATTTTCTGTTGGAATATTATGATCTGCTGTAGCAGTAATTTGATCAGGACGAAACACTTTTCTTCCTCTGTTTTCGAGCCCTGAAAAAGCCTGAGGACTAGTCACTTCATGAATAAACTGACGATCAATATATAATATACTCGGTCCGTCAGGAACTTCTGAAACAACATGACTGTCCCAAATTTTATCAAATAAGGTTTTTCCCATTTTTTATTATATTATTAATTTAATTACTCAATTACTTTACTTATAGCATCAACAAAGGCTTCAGCCGATGCAGTTACAATATCGGTATCAACTCCGAAGCCGTAAAAATAATTATTTTCGCATTCAATTTGAACACTTACACGGCCAAAATCATCGCTACCTCCTGTAAATCCCTGAATAAGAAACTCTTCGAGTTTGATTTTTTTATCAAATATTTTTTTGATAGCAGAATAGGCAGCATCTACCGGTCCATCACCAATTCCTGTAGCTGTTTTGGTTTCATTATGTATATCGACCGAAATAGTTGCTGTAGGAATCATAGATTTACCACAAATAACTTGTAACGAATTAATTTTTATAGCTCGTTTTTGTTCCCGTTTTTCTTTACCAACCAACACCATTAAATCCTCATCAGTCACTTCTTTTTTCAAGTCTGCAACCTTCAAAAACTCTAAATATGCACTCTCCAACTCCTCTTGTTCTAATTTAAATCCTAAGACATCTAATCTATGACGAAGAGCAGCACGACCACTTCGTGCAGTTAATACAATTGAAGAAGCATGTACACCAACATCTTTCGGATCAATTATTTCATAATTTTCTCGCATTTTCAACACTCCATCCTGATGAATTCCAGAAGAGTGAGCAAAAGCATTTTTCCCGACAATTGCTTTATTGGCTTGCACGGGACTTTTCATTAATCGTTGCACCAACCGACTTGTTTTAAACAAATGTGGGGTGTTAATATTTGTGCTCAAACCTAAATTATGACTTTTAATAGCCATAACTACCTCTTCCAAGGCGGTGTTTCCGGCACGTTCTCCCACACCATTAATGGTTACCTCAACCTGGCGAGCTCCATTAAGAACACCCGATATACTATTAGCAGTTGCCATACCCAAATCATTATGACAATGAGTGGAAATAATTGCCTTATCTATATTTGGCACATTATCCATTAAATACTTAATTTTTGCACCAAATTCATGTGGCAAACAATACCCCGTTGTGTCGGGTATATTTACAACTGTTGCTCCGGCAGCAATAATTTGTTCAACTACACGAGCCAAAAATTCATTATCAGTCCGCCCGGCATCTTCACAGTAAAATTCTACATCTTCCACAAAAGATTTTGCATATTTTACTGCTTCAACACCTCGTTCCAAAATATCTTCGGGTGTAGTCTGTAATTTATGATGAATATGATAATATGATGTGCCTATACCTGTATGAATTCGTGGATGTTTTGCATATTGCAATGCATCGGCTGCAACTTCTATATCTTTTTTTACCGCACGTGTTAAACCACAAATTGTTGGATTGGACACTGCTTTTGATATTTGCACAACCGACTCAAAATCACCAGGACTGGAAACAGGAAATCCTGCTTCTATAACATCAACTCCCAGTAATTCTAAAGCTTTTGCGATTTCAATTTTTTCTATCATATTTAATTGGTTACCGGGAGCTTGCTCCCCGTCACGGAGTGTTGTGTCAAACACAAAAACTTTATCATCCATAATTTTACCTTTTAGTTATACATTTATTATAATAAAAAAAACCCTCTTGGCACAAAAGCTAAGAGGGTTTTTATATGGTATATCATATATACAATTCCCTCTTAGCATTAAGCAAGGAGTAGAATTGATAATATGATACTATTTTTATTCATTACTAATCTTTTATGTATGCAAATATATATGTTTTAATTTAATTGTCGTAACGTGTTACAAAAAAATTACAAAAAAATTATTCTTTTTCTTCAATAAATGAAAATGGTAAATCTACAATTTGCTCATACTCTTCTCCTGCCTCTTTCATATCCTCATCATCTTCTACATACCACCATTCTACAGTTACCGTACTTTGATTATTTTTGGAAAACTGTTCAAACCATTGCAACATTTGCAATAAAAATTTGGACGAAGAGGTATTAAAATATTCTAAATTAATTCGAAAAATTACTTCAGTTTTTGATGCATCTATGATGGTTGGTAACTCATCAATAATCGGCACATAAAAATCCTTAGCATTTTCCGGAAACGACCGTCCGGAAATTTCTAATATTGATTTATCTGAATCAAAATAAACCTTAGGTGTATATGAAGTTGATTGTATATCCATTTTTTTGGGCTAAATTACATTAATACATTTAATTTTCAAAAAAAATTATGTGTCTACACTACTTGAAGTATGAATTATTTTTTGAGCAAAGTCTTCTCCTAAATCATATCCAACAGCATATATCTCATCAATTTTCGGGAAATCAAATGTTAAATATTTGCGCGATTCAGGAGGATCTATAAAATAATCGCAAAGATGTATTTTGTGCTGTACCGTATTATATATACTCACCTGATAAATTCGATCTGCAATATCAATTATACTTGTAAAAGAGTCTACTGGTTCAATATAATTGACATGAATACCAATTATTTTATCGGCTTTTCCTTGTAATACCCGTGCCGGAAAATTATTGGTTACCCCTCCGTCTACATAGTGTTTCCCATCTATCACTTTGGGTTTAAACAAAACAGGTATAGTTGCTGAGGCAATTACATATTCGAATAATTTACCCGAAGAAATAATTTCATTTTTTCCGGTATTTAAATTAGTTACCGAAACATACAAAGGTATATCGAGCTTACTAAATGAATTTTCACGCAAATTATCGCGCAATACATTCATGAGAGCAACCATACTTCTATGACGGGCATATACCAAAGAAAGCCACGAGAATGAAAGTGTATCTATATGCTTTTTAAAAATAGTACATATAGATTTTGGTTCATATCCTGCTGCTATAAATGTTGCTATAAGAGCTCCCATACTTGTACCTGCAATTACAGAGGGTTTTATGCCATGTTCATACAAACGTTGCAAAATGCCTAATTGCACAATTGCCCGTGCTCCACCTCCACTTAATGATACCCCATATGTTCTTTCTTTCATGTATTGTAAGTAATTTGTTATTTATAAATTGTTTTTTCATAATGTGCTGTTGTATCAGATAGTATGTACTCTGTGCAACTTTAAAGCAATCATTACATTATATTATATATTGCCCACATCTCAAATTATGAGTTAATTCATATATTTTATCTTGCAAAAACAATTATCCTTTTTTTAAATAGTAAAGTTAGTAATTTTTTTTATATTTTTATACACTCAAAAATAAAGATATGATTCAAGATTTATATACCAGATCGCTTTCATTTATACGACACCATCGCGATGGTGAAACCGCTGACATGATGCGAGAAAGGGGGCTTAATTATAATATGATTTATGGTGTATCTTCGGCAATTTTGTACAGATACGCTACAAAAATTGGCAAAAATCAAGAATTAGCAAAAATGCTGTGGCAGGAAAATTTCAGGGAAGCTCAATTACTTGCTCTCATGGTTTCGGATTCTGAAATAATTTCAGAAGAAGAAATTGAGTACATAGTTTCATCTTTTAATAATCATGAATTAGTTGAAATAGCATCACTGTATTTTTTACCAAACATTCCAAATGTAAAAGGCAAAGCATATAAATGGATAGAAGATAACAAAATATTTGTCAAAATGACAGGATATATGCTGTTACATAACATATTTCGCCACAAACAGGATATTACAATATATGAATTTGAAAAATTTATACCCTCATATGAACGTGATTTTTTGCATCACAATTTTTTTGTAAGAAACGCTGTGGTAAATGCGTTCCAAGAGATAGCATTTCGTAAACCGGAGTTAAAAAAATATATTACTGATGCAACAAAACGAATAATTAAGCGTACTATTGGCACTGAATTTGAATTACAGTCACAAGATATGTTACACGTACTAAACTATTGTTAAACTAAATACTTATTTACATATGAACATGCTACGAAAATCATCTAATCCTGCCTTTGCAAAAACAGATTTTACCTCATTTGCAAAAGCCGGTGAAGGCGTTATGACTATCAATGGAGTTATAAACAAAAGTCTTCTTTTACTTCTTATTATTATTGTAGGTGCGTCTATTACCTGGAATATGGTATTTCAGGGCAATGCCTCAGTTACTGGCATTATGATAGGCGGCTTAATTATGGGGCTTATTTTTGCTATTGCAACAATCTTTAAAAAAGAATGGGCACATATAACGGCACCCTTATATGCAATTTCAGAGGGGCTTTTTTTAGGTGCACTTTCTGCTTTTATTGAATCGAGCTTTTTAACATCCGAAACAGGTGCTGCCACTGCACAATCGGGTATTGTAATGAAAGCTGTTGGATTAACATTTGCTGTGTTTTTACTTATGTTTCTATTATATAGAAATAAAATTATAAAACCGACAAAAAAATTCATGCTTGGTGTTACTGCTGCAACAGGTGCAATTGCTCTGATGTATTTAGTCAATATGGTCATGGCAGCATTCGGAAGTGGGTTATCATTTTTGCACAGTAGTGGTCCGTTTGGCATAATCATAAGTTTAGTGATAGTTGCTGTTGCTGCATTAAATCTGATTCTTGATTTTAAATTTATTGAAGACGGCGTGAGTCAAGGTGCACCAAAACAAATGGAATGGTATTTTTCATTTGGTTTAATGGTAACACTAGTATGGCTTTATATCGAAATTTTACGATTGTTGGCACTATTATCAAGGGAATAAACTAAAAAAAATTACACAAAAAAAGGGAATAGAGTAATTACTCCATTCCCTTTTTTTGTGGTTTATTCTGTATGTGTTATTTAAACAAATTTGTTAATTCAGAAAACCCCTGTTTAAAATGTTCTGCACTTGCAGAAAAAACAGAACTCGCCTCTTCCCATTTATCTTCTGCTGAATTTACTAAATCATCATACTTTTTTTGTAAATCAGATTTTTTCTCCTGTAACTCTTCTATTTTTTTATTGTATGATTCTTTAGCTCCTGCTTGAACTTTATCTTTTTTCTGTTCAAGTTCATCAATTTTTAAAAAAATGTCATCAATTCGTTGTTTTGCTTTTTCTTGCGCTGTTTGTTTGTCCATAATTATTACGTTTTAAAATTAATTTACTCTAAATATACAAAAAATATTGGATATAGCAAATGCATACTACTATTTTTCCTTATATATATATTGTACGTCAAAACGGCTATCACTTACCGTATGAGATGGAAAATTTTGTTTTTTAATAAACAAACCACATTCCGGACAATGACTATCATATTTTGATATTGGTGTACCACAAGCCGAACATACATGTGGATTGCGTATCCATTTTTGTTGTTCATCTGTCATACCATCTTCAAGCACATCTTGTACTTTTATATGTGTAATAATTCGTGATGACAGACCGGAAAAAAAAAGATGATGTATGATATAAAATAGTATAATAAAAATTCCGGAAAACCATAAGAAAAAATATACTGAAAAAGCAGAAAAAACAGCTGCAAATAATACAACAAGCAAGGTAACATTAATAAAATTTCGTCTTTCAATATCTATAATACAATTATACGTCGTATCATCAAGTGAACAATGCACAGAAACTTTATAAGGTATATATAAAAAACTTGTAACAATAAATTCAATTGATGAATCTGATTCGGAAATAATTGTATGTTTTGACTGAATATAACTACGTAATTTACGATGAAAAAACGGTTGTAATTCATGTATAGCTATATGATGTGAGTAGGTGAAAAAACCAAAAATATTATTTTTTTTGTTTGCTTTCATGTTTTCGTCTTTGTTCTAACTTAGCCTGATAGGTATTTAATGAGTCGAGAACTTGTGCATATATTTCTTGTATGTTACCATAAACAGAATAATACTCGACACTTTTTTGAAATACACTATCACTGTATCCATAAGAATTACTAATTACACTATCGTAATATTCTTTGGGTAATGCAATTTTTTCTTTATTATGATTATTATAAACTTGCACCGTACCGTCAATAAGATGCATATCAATTAACATATATGATAACGTATCCTGAGGAATTAAATTGTCGGGTTTTTGAACTTGTTGTTCACAAGCAGTCAAAACTAAACCCAGAGATATAAGAAATAAAAATCTAATTTTAATCATGTGTTTATTTTATAGAGTTAAATCGTAATCCTACATATATTTCATGCGAACCAAATGAATCTTTCCGCAAAGCTGAATAATTAAGATCGTAAGCATATCCAAATTGTACTCTGTTTCGATAATTATATGCAAAATGTGTAATACATGCTCCACCACTTCGAAATTGAACACCTGCCGAAATTATATTTTTGTATATCGCTGTTGCACCCAATTCAATTTGAAGTGGTGTTCTGTAAAAATAACGAATAAGAACTGATGGCTGTATTTCAATATCAGAATTATAGGTATATATATACCCACCATTAAGCGTTACATGATTTAATAAATGATAAATGGTTTCATTATTCATAACTATTGTATCCTCAATAACATCAATTTCATTCCGAAAAAGTTGATCAATACTCAATCCTGCATATAGATTCTGAGAATGCACATATGCACCAAATGTAGCATCGGGTTTGAGTGAATAAAACATTTTTTCTGTCACATTGTGTTCGGAATGAAGAAAACGAACTTTTGTTAAATCCACTGCATATTGCATAAATCCGGCATGCACACCAAATGATAATTCATACACATCTGTAAGATTAATAGTATAACTATATGAACCATATGCTGCAAACCGTGAAAAAGCACCTTGTCCATCATTTATAATCATACCACCCCACCCCATAGGCAAAGATTTATGTGGCCCGAACAGCGACAAACTGGTTGTTACGGGTGCATTTTCTACACCTGCAAATTGATATCTACTATTTACATGTGCAGAGTAATACGTATGTATTCCGGCATATGCTGGGTTTATAACATATTGATTGTACGAATATAGTGAATACAAGGGTGTTTGCTGTGCCTGCACAAAGCTGCATACACAAAATAATACACTAATACCAAAAGCTTTATACAAAAACTTTGTACGTGTTGAAATTATATGTTGAGCAATTTTTTTCACTTTTTGTTAATACATTACTGAAATTGACCCCGCTTGCGGAGGCGTTTCTTTTTCATCATTATATTCTATTACATAATAATATGTACCCACAGGTAATAAATCTCCTCGTTTATTTCTACCATCCCATGGATTCGTATAATATACATCGTCATTTTCGTACACTTTTACTCCCCAGCGATTATAAATTTTCACGACCGCCTCGGGGCAGGAATATAAATACGGGATAATCCACGTATCATTATCACCATCATTATTTGGACTAATGCCGGTTGGTACCGACACATCAGAAGATACATGCACAAAAACCTTATCGGTTTCCACACAACCATTACGGGTTGTTGCTGTAGCATTGTAGTAGCTTGATACTAAAGCCTGCACATGCAATCCATACAAACCGGAATCGATATATGATTGCTCATTAGTTACTGTTTCTTGAATATGCCCTCTTCCTGTTTTGCTTGTATTTGTAGAAGACCAATGTATTGTCTCTACACCATCAAATAATGTATCTTTATGAATAAACCATGGCACATCAACAGGTTCTACGTAAAACACATCATCTAAAATAAGACTGACAGAATCGTTACCTAATATCATATTATTTTCATCTACAACCTGAATTTCAAAACCAATTGAATCGTAATGTGCTATAGAAAATTGCGATTCGTGTGAAGTGCATCCGTCAAATATATATTGCAAAACAACAGCTGAACTATCAGCATAATATTCGGTACGGGGATTAACCCAAATTGCGTGAGCAGAAGCATCCGAAATATCAGCTGTTTTGTTACGAGCACGGCTTTGCCAGATAAATGTACGTTTCATATTTTCCGGAGAATAATCTGCATTAAACGATTCTTCGACATCAGCTTCTAGTTGAATTGAATCTTCCAAACAAATTTGTACCCGATTGTGTGCAGCAAAATGTGGTGCAACAATCGAAGGGTGCAACTTCACCTGAGGCACAACAGTACCTGCATGCAAGGTGCTCACACACTCATTTGCTCCGGTAATAGAAACCGAATAATTACCGGCTGGCAAATTTGCAGCTTTTGCAGAAGATTGTTCGTATATATCATCCCATTCAAAGCTAAAATCATTAAAATCTGTATATGTGTTATTTTGCGTAGTAAGACTTGTTATATGAATAGAGCCGGTAGGAACTTTATGTGCATATTCCTGATCTGTATAAAAATCGCAATGTGTTGGAGAAACAACAGTTTCAATACTCTTAACAGTAACAGGATATGTTTTGTTTTTAAAAACTTCATAGCACACACCCGTCGAATCAAACACAGTAAAGAAATATTCACCTGCCGGCAGATTCCTTCGTTCGAGATTTGAAACACCATCATACCAGGTTGATGTAGTTGTTTCATCGTGCCATCTGAATTTATATGGTGGGTTGGGACCATATATTGTATCCACCCGAATACTTCCTGTATGAGACAAAGAACCACATCCGGTAATTTCTACTGAAAACTCGGCAGAAACAGGCGAAGGATTTTCGAGCCGATACTCAACCGTATCGCTCATGCAATTACGCGAATCTGTAGCTACAACCTTGTATAAACCGACAGGTGTATTCGAAACAACATTCCGAGATGATTCAATTACCGCATTATTATACACCCAGGTATACTCATACCCCGGATGCCCCCCTTGCGATTGCACAGCCAATGTACCCGTACCATTATTACAAAAAACTGGTTTTTCCTCTACAAATGTTGTTGTTATCGAATCAGGATTACGCAATGTATCAAAAGTATACGAAACAGAACAATTTTTATTATCCGTTACCTCAACCACATATTCTCCGGCAGAAAGAGATGTCGCACGAGAAGAATCTAAAGAAGAATTATGACTCCATGAATAAGAAAAAGGTTCATACCCATTATTTGTGCCGACTTCTAATTCACCATCAGCATCACCAATACATGAAATAAAATAGCGATCTTGCTCAAACAAAGAAAAATCAGAAATATCATCAACTTTACCACTATCCACAATTTCACATCCGTTACCATCTGTTATAGTTACGTGAATATATTCCGGCCAAGCATTATTATATACAGATCCGGTTTCGCCCGTCTCCCACTCATAACTAAAAGGGGGAGTACCACCAACAACTTCAACATGCATTTCTCCGGTTGAATCTTTACAATATGAAGGATTATCAGTAATAAAAAAACGTTGTAATTCAGGTGCCTGAGTAATCGTAAACTCTTTTTCTACCGAACATACACTTAAATCCTCAGAAACTGAAACCTCCACCGTTCCAGCCGGCAGATTACTCGCCACAGCCCCAACATCACCATTTGACCAATTATAGGTATACGAGCTACTCACCCCACCACTTGCAACAACCTCAACCGAACCTGTTGATTTGCCAAAACACAATACATCAGTTTGAGAAACAAGATCAACAGATAACGCAACCGGTTCTACTGTAAGCAAAGCAGAACGTATACAGGAATTTGCATCAGAAACAGAAACAGTATACTGACCCGGGCACAAAGAATCAACAACATCTGTTTTATCACCTGTTGACCACTCATAACTATACGGTTCGGTACCATTTTCAGCAATCACCTTATATGATTCATTACAAGGCTCACAAAACGTTATTGGCTGCCGTTCAAAATCGAGCATCATTGTAGAATTGTCCTGCAAAAACAAAGTGGTATCAAGAGAACACCCCGCATCATCAGTTATAATTACATCATATATACCAGCCGTCACATTTTCGATTAGCGAATCTGCACTGCCGTTTGACCACGCAAACGTATACGGAGGAATCCCTCCAAAAGGCTCAACAGCTACTTCACCTTCAGCTATACCACAATCAGGTTCTGTATAAAAAGCATGTAAACCTATCCGTGGAACAGTATCAACAATTACAACACTATCTGTATACTCACAACTATTATTATCGGTTACCGTAATATAATTTTTTCCACCACACAAATTATTGGCTGTCGCATCTGTTTCACCAGAAGTCCATTCATAGGAATACGGCACCATTCCCCCTTCTGCATTTATAGTCGCACGACCATCACACATACCGCCACAACTTATACCTTTCGTATTATCAATAATACCCGTTAAAACATCCGGTTCAATAATTCGAACACTATCAGAAACCACACAACCATTATTATCTTCCACAGAAAAAGTATATACACCGGGTCCGATACTCCCATTAATATAAGACATTTTTCCGTTTGACCACGCAACGGAATATGGTGTTACTCCACCATTCACATTCCCAACAGCATAGCCATTATCAAAGCCATTACAAGTAACCATTCCAGAATCAATTATTACTGCCTCAAGCACATCATCTTCATACAATTCAATGGTATCTGTTGCCTGACATAAAAAGGAATCATATACCCGTACAACATATACACCCGCACTAAGAGAAGAAATAGTCTGCGTATTCTCATCGGTTGACCAGTCATAGGTATAAGGTGCCGTTCCCAATTCAGGAACAGCTGTAGCCTCACCATTTTCAGCTCCGGCACATCGTATTCGTTCATCTGGGCTTTGAACAGAAACCGATAAACTCGAGGTATCTTCAACCAAGACATCAGTAGTAAATGTACAGCCATTATCATCCGTCACCTCCACCGAATATAAATCAACAGCCAAATTTGTAATAGAATCCACCGTTTCTCCGGTTGACCACATATACGAATAAGGCGGCGTACCTCCTTGCATAGTAATATATGCACTACCTTCTGCTGTATTACATGCCGTTTCGGTTGTTCCGATATCTTGAGCAAACAGTGGTGAAATCGTTTCTACATATACACTATCTGTTGTTTTACAGCCAAGATTATCAGTTATCGTAACATAATACCATCCTTCCGAAACTCCGGTACGTACCGAATCAGTAATTCCATCACGCCATTCATACACAAAAGGCGGATTTCCATACAAAGCCGAAGCAGTAATTTCACCATCAGAACGACCAATACACGTAACTTTTTCATAATCAAAAACAACCCCAAATTCATTAATATTTGATAAATCCATTTCATCGGTTGTACTACACGAATTATCATCTGTTACTGTTACCGAATATAATTGCGGAAGCAAATTATTAATTGTAGCTGTTGTATGTCCAGAATTCCAACTATATGAATAATCATCTGCCACAACCCCTCCAACAGGATTTACCCTAAGTATTCCATCAGATACATCCTGACACACAATATCTTCAATAATAAATGATAACTCAAGTGAGTCAGGCTGCGTCAATGAATAACTCGTTGATACCTCACAAGCATTATTGTCCGTTACCTGCACTGAATAACTGCCTTCAGGAATCCAATTAGAAATCCTATTCGTACCACCATCTGACCACGAAAACTGATATGGAGACACACCACCATTTGTAATAGCCTCCAACCTGCCAGTTTCACCATAACACTGAATTGTATTATATACATCAATAACTACTTCTAATTTTGGCGGTTGCGTAATAGTATGCGATTCTGTTATTGTGCAGCCATTATTATCAGTTACCATAACGGCATATGTACCGGCACACAAAGTTGCCGTTTGAGTATTTGGCAAATCACTATCCCACTCATACGAAACATACGGCGTTGTACCCCCTTCTGGTACAACCTTCACATCTATATCACAATCACCAAAGCAATCAACTGATGTACTTGCCGGAGAGTCATCAAGAGCTACAATCTGTGCAGTTAATTCATCAGGCTGTGGCATATCCAGAGTAACCGAATTTTCACACTCTTTCGCATCAAAGACAGATATTGTATATACATTTTTCTCTAAATCATTACGTATAAAATCCGTATCAGTAGAATCATTATCATTATCACTCCATTGAACCCTATATGGAGGCTCACCACCATTAACAGCAATTTCGGCAGAACCATCTGTATAGCCATAACACAAAGGGGGCGATTGTGATACAACCTCACCCTCCACTTTGGTCGCCGGTTCAGTCAAAGTAAAATCAACCGTATCTGAACACCCAATATCATCAATAACCACTACTTCATAATACTGCGGTAATAAGTCAGTACGCATCTCACCCGAACCTCCGTCAGACCATAGATAAGAAAAAGGCGGAGTACCATATTCAGTAGAGAGATAAGCCTCGCCTATATTCATATCTTTACAGCGAATATCCTGAGTACTGTCAAGAAACAACTCTAATTTATGTTCCGGCTCAGTTATTTCAAAATACGCAGTATCATCACATCCAAGCTCGTCAGTTGCAACAACATAATGATTACCCGCATATATATCAGAATTAATCTGACCAATCGTGCCATCACTCCATTCATACGTAACATCTCCCGTCGTATTACTGGCGGAAGCAGATGCACGCCCTTCCGGCTGACCTTTACATATAACATGTTGAATGTCAGAAACTTTCACATCCACCTCAACAGAAGTAACCGTTGCAGGAATGTCTGACATTGTTTCGCACCCAATAGCATCTGTTACAATCACAGAATAATCATGTACACAAAGATTGGAAATAACATCCGAATCAGGATACGTACCCGACCCAGCATCAGTCCATTCATAAGAAAAAGGTTCTATGCCACCAACCACAGATGCAGAAACAACCCCAACACACTGAGATTCGCACCCTGCATGTTTAACTGTTTGTACAGAAACACTATATGGTTCAGCTATAAGCATATGACTATTTATTTCATTGTTAAAAATAGTTGGAGAATCTCCTGAAAAATCAATAATATATGCACTATATCTATTATTGGGTTTTAAATTATAAAAAGTATGTGAATTATCAGTCGTTGTATCCGACTCCACAACAGTACTTTCTTTGGTATCGATTAACACGAATTTTTTTTCACCACTAAGACCACTAACAGTAACATGAAGTTCTCCATTTACCGGGTCTGTACAGGTAGGATTTACCCAATCAAATTCTATAGTCTGGGCAGACAAAGAATAAGAAAACAATACAAAAAACAAACAGACAAATAACCGGTATACCATAACACGTTAAATATATCTAAATATGTACGAATGAGAATATTAAAAGTTGCATTTGTTTATACGAATACTCTTTTATTATTACGCTGCTAAAACTACAAAAAAATATTAGTTGTAAAATTGCATTTCATTAGTTTTTTTAAAGAATTGATAGTATTTTCGTTTATTAATACAAAAAAAAATACTCGTGTCGGTTTTAAAAACAGAACATATTAAAAAAATTTATGGAAAGCGCACTGTTGTAAAAGGTGTTTCCATAGAACTACACCAAGGAGAAATTGTAGGACTACTCGGCCCAAACGGAGCAGGAAAAACAACATCATTCTACATGATTGTCGGTCTTATTCGTCCAAACGAAGGTGAGGTATGGCTCGACAATGAAATAATAACCAAGCTCCCGGTATACAAACGAGCACGTTCAGGAATTGGGTATTTGGCTCAAGAAGCATCAGTGTTTCGCAAACTAAGTGTGGAAGACAACATACAAGCAATACTTGAAATGTCGCCC
Source organism: Bacteroidales bacterium (assembly GCA_046482735.1). Classification (GTDB taxonomy): domain Bacteria; phylum Bacteroidota; class Bacteroidia; order Bacteroidales; family UBA1715; genus JAQICB01. The sequence continues at coordinate 18,159 of JAWOEL010000029.1, forward strand.
CTTTCAAAAGAAGAACAAAAACACCGATTAGAAGAATTAATTGAAGAGTTTGGTTTAGGAAAAATCAGAAAAAATCTGGGAATAGAACTTTCGGGTGGTGAACGGAGACGAACCGAAATTGCACGAGCTCTGGCAACCAAGCCCAAATTTATACTTCTCGACGAACCTTTTGCCGGAGTAGACCCTATTGCAGTCGAAGACATTCAGGGAATAATTGCAACCTTACGCGAAAAAAATATCGGCATCCTTATTACCGACCACAATGTTCACGAAACACTTTCAATTACAGACAGAGCATACCTGCTCTACGAAGGCAATATACTCAAATCAGGCACAGCCGAAGACCTCTCGAACGACGAAGAGGTGAGACGAGTCTATTTAGGACAAAACTTTGAGTTGCGGTAAATTGTTTACACACAGCACATTAAGCATTGACAAGGCATAAGGCACAAAACGAAATTGAGCATTATAAGCAGTTTGAACTAAAAAAACACACTAATCTTTCGTACTAATATAGCCAAAAAAATAACGTCTTGCATAAAATATACGTTACTTATAGACATACCAAACTCCTATAAAAAAATTATTTCAAAATTTCTTTGCTTAATAACACTATTCAAGACAACAGAATATTACTGTATTATAATAGCTGTACTCTGACGGGAATTATTATCAGACAAAACTGCATAATATACTCCCGGTTTTAAATGATTCAGACAAACATCCTGAGAATGCTCTGATGCCGGAATATAAAGTATTTTTTGTCCATTTTTATCATATATTTTACATGATACAGCATTAGCAATAGATATATTATTATTCTGTTTAATATCTAAAAACGTACTTTTACTTTCTGTCCCTAATGTTAGATTTGTTGATAAATCGGCGTTTTCGCTTGAAATATACATAAATCTTTCTGTATATTTCAAAACACCTTGGCTGTAGCCTACTGAATATCCTGCAACATACACCGGATGTTCAAGAGAAAACCATAAAAAAATTGAATCTTTTCCAGAACTCACCTCAACAGGTTCCGAATATTCGGGATACTCCATATAATCTGAATATGTATATGTTGTCACAATTCGTAGAACATTATTGAATGTTTTATCCGGTAATAGAAGAGTCCCATAACCGTCTGATTCAATTTTATAAGAACCTATTCTGTCAAAAATATTAGAATCATTTATTATTGTACCTTCAAAATCGCCACTATAAACAGACTCATATGTTAACGGATATTGTAAGAATGCTCTGTTGGTAAATTGCAATTGGGCATCTCCTATTAATTGCCCTGTTACATAAACCCCCGTATCGTTGTACATAAAAAAATTAGAAACCTGTGTTTCTTCAATTAATTCTTGTTGCTGTGCATTTGGAAAAAACTGACTTTCAGGGTTCTGAATATATGTTGATGTTGATATTGATGTATTTGATGGAGTGTAATCTGAAAAATCCCAGATGACATTAGAGCCACTTTTATGTATTTGAGAATAATAAAATGTTGAAAACGTATTATACATATATGTATTATTTTCTTGTTCTATGGAATTAGTATAATCTAATGTTATTTGACTATAGTTTGTTATTGAAAATAGACAAAAAATAAACGTGCTAAAAATTAATTTTTTCATATGTTTCTTTTCTATATTTTTAATTGTCATAATATGCACCACAATTTCTGCGTAAATATATTATGCTTATAATCAAATGGTTGCACTCACTCTACCACAAACACCATCGCATAGTAGGCTTTACTAAAGCAATATACAACATTATTTTATAATAATACCATTATATGTTTCTCTCTGTTCACTTTTTCAGCATACAAAAATGTTCTTCACAAAAATCAGTGCCGAGGGCAAACAGCGAAAAATAAGATTCATTGTACGATTTATACATTACATCTACTTTTTTATACATTGAGCTAAATCTAATACTCCAAGTTGTGTATTACTAACTCCCCACCTCTCATAATACCAGAATGATATTACAAGTTTTGTAGAATCATACGAAACAACATCATAAACAGCTATAGCTCCCTTATTTTCATCTGTAGGAAACATTAGTTTATATTCTACTCCCGTTGAATCTTTAAAACACAAAGCATATTCATTATTAACCCCTCTCGTTTTTTGCCTATAAGACTCTAATTTCAGTTCCTGTATTACAGAACTATCCTTTAACGTTATGGGGTAATACGTACTTGTTTCCCCCTTTATCGAGTCAAGAATAAAAGTTTGGGGATCTATATAATCCCAAATAAATCTATCTTCTTTGAAGAAGAAATCGGTTTTACCACGTTTTGCTAGTGTATCACCCGTAATACTAAATTTACATACGCTATCTGACTGAATATTTAACACATACAAACAACTGTCAACAATCGCTATTGAATTGAAATTCAATGAATTTTGACCAATTTGTATATGCCAACTAAAATCCGTTAAAAAAATATTCATTTCGTCTATATCTTCGCTCCTACAGGATAAAGCCAGTCCGAATAATAAAAAGAATGAAAATATTCTATTAATCATTTTTTAAAAATTTTGCTGTGTGTTTCGTTGCTGCTGAATATGCTAACTCATAAAGAGTGTACTTGCAACCGCTTATTTTCTTTGTTCCTTGCACTGTGCGTGGGTTATCCTTATTCATTTCAGCATGAGTGTTCGGTCCTTTCATCATCTCACCAAGTTTTGATTGTATAATGAATCTTCCTGCACCATTATCAAATTTGGCCACATAATCATCAAAATCTTTAATCGTTGTTCCCTCTTCGCCATGTTCTATGGTAACTGTTGCCTGCTTACCACCGGACTCTATAGTGAGAGTATTGCCCGAAATTCGCACATCTGCTGCCGACACGTCATCTATAGCAAAATCAAGAGTAACCGCTGCCGAATCAACCCCGTCTATGATATTACCTATTTGATCGCCTTCGGCGAGGTAACTACTGCTATCAGGAAGAGTCTTATCTGTATCTATCGTACGTGTATATGCTAAACTTTCTTCTCCCGAAAAGGCATACGGCGAAAGGCATAAAACACACAGCAACACAGTAAAAATTCTGCGGAAAAATCGGGTTGTATGTTTGTGATGGTTTAGCATTTATTTTGGTGGTTGTTTTTTGTAAAGGTATGAAAATTATATTACAGATTTTTTGAAATACAAATTTAACTTTATATCCATTATTTTGTTAAATATTCACACAGTTGGTTACTTATTGGTAGATACAGAGAATTTAAATTTGCTATTTACACCTACCATTAAATACTAAATCACTCACTGGCTTTCTTTTTACTTTTAATTACAATAGGGATTAGCAATAAACCTATCGCCGCAAAAATAATCGGAACAGTAACTTCTTTTAAATAATCATACTCAATGATAAGTTCATTATCTAATTTGAGTTGTTTTATCTTGCATCTGTCAGCACAACCACTTTTTACCCAGACATGAGCATATTCTGCTGACTTTAACTTCAAAAACACTGTCTCTTTTTGTGCTTCCGGAAGAATGAATTTTTTATTTGTTTCTTCTAATTGAAGAACTTGTAAATATTGGTTATAGATTATCTTTCCAGAATAATCTGTCAAATCATCTAAAGAAGGAACCTTGAATAAAAAAAATATACCAATTACTAATAGACAAAATGGGGCTATAAAGCCATACCCTTCAGAATATTTCCTAATATCTTGTTCAAATCTCATTTATTTTATATTATTTATGTTTTCTAGCAAACCTTCAAATATGGTGATAGCTTCTTTAGAGGCTTTATCGTTTAATAAGTAACTATACTTTTCCGTAGATTTAAATGCGTTCCATGCAGCGAAAAATGTAGCTGTATTTGTTAGATGTTTTTCTAATACTATGTCTTGAAATGGGCTTCCAGCTAAACTTACAAGATAGCTAAATGACTGCCATGTCTCATATATGTTATCATTAAAATTATCTTTAACAATTTGTTCCATTTTATCATTCAATAACGCAACGTTTACTCCTCCGATTATAGCATGGATTGTCAACAATACTTTACGTCCCTTATGGATTTGACTGACAGGTATTATAAAGGCTGCTAAAGTAACAGCACCATCTAAATGTGCTGTAATCTGCTTATTATGAAATTCATTCAAATACCATTCAAACATAAAAGCAGGCATAGCAAGCCAAATATCTGCAGGAATATCCTCTGAAACATGTTTGGGTGGACTACTAAAATAAACAGTGACAATATCAAATGGGTCTAAAGGGGGGCGGGTGTAGGAATGTATATCACCTGCCATTATATCAAACATACCTCCTGACCAGGTCTTAATTATTATTTTGTTGTTCTCGTAATGCTTCCGATATGTTATTCTACTGTCAGAGCTAAACTCCCTGTTCCAAACAAAGTGTGTAATTTTATTATTACGTGATTGTTCTCTAGTGTATTCTTTCCAATTATTCAGTACATACGTCATTTTATCTTTCTTATAACGCATAAAGCTAAATGTTAACGCCCCAATAAACTTTGTATAATTCTCCTCGCCAAACGTATTATTAAGTTTTGAACACAGTTTTTGCATTAAATCTCCATTCTCAAGTGTTGCAAATAAACTTGATAAATCCGAATTAGAAACATATTTTACAAGATTCACTACTATCTCTTCGTCATTTTGACAGCTTAAAGCATCTTCAGTAATTGTTCCTGATGCTATTATGTTAAGAATTTTTTCTCGTTGTGTTCCTGAAAATCTTACATACTCTTGATATGGTATAACTGCAAGTTTAGCTAAAAGCCTATCTCTGTCTTCTTCCCAGGCAGTCTCTGTAATTAACTCTTCTATCTGTCTTTCATAATCATATGTGGATGGAAACAAATACTTTTCGGTCTCATAAAATTGATCTTGTGTGGTAATAGATAAATCTTTTCGATAATTAAAAACCGCTCGGGTATATATTTGTTCATAATCTATTTGATTTGGAATAAAGCTTATATCTTCTCTCACCTCAACTTTAATTTCTTTAAACGTTCTTCCATCTAGTGTTATATCACTTGCATGATGCCCATACCAAGGATAACCATCTGCTTCATATATTAATTTTTCCTGATGCACATATGCCCACCGAAATTGTTCTATAAATTTTTGTGTACACACAAGATCAGAAAAACCTTGAATCCTCCCCTCTTCCTCTCCCTGCATCCAGGGAAAGAGCATCTTGTGCGGATCGTGGATAATGTCCCACTGGTATTTTGTAAGTTCGCTGCCGCGGGCATAGTCCATGAGGTTGGGGGTGCTGTGTTTTTCTATGCCATACCGCTCGCTAAAGGTGTGGCGAAGCTGGAATGCCCTCCCGCTTATGAGCGGGATTAACGCAACCATCGGATTTTGCTGCTTCGCATCGCAAAATCCGGGTTTTGTTTGAACGTGTGCCAGTTCGTGTGCTATGGTCTGGTGAGCGTCTTCGAGAGAGGGGGTAAAGAGATACCCAAACCGGCTTTTTAGTGGCATATCGCCGAGAAGGTTTTCGGTGTCGGAGCGTTCGGCAAACCAAAATATATATACCGATTCTTCATCTATTCCTCGTTGAGATACATACTGATTGTTTAATGCTCGCATTTCGGCGGTAAATTCTGAATACCATTCGCTGCCGGTGGCTTGCAAACCTTCTGCTTCTGTGTCCCAACTACGGTCGGTAAATACACTGTCGACTTCTATATGCCAGCGTATGCCGTAGGGTTTATATATTGTATTTACTGCTGTAGTAAGCTGCTCTGTGTCAATTGCTTTGTCGTGCATGGGAACAATGGTCACAAAACGATCAACTAAGGGGTACGAGGCAATATTCAACTTTCCGATTGTAGTGGTAGTGCTGTCATCTTCCTGATACACGGCATACAGTTCGTACCCGTCTCGTTCTTTTGCTCCTATGAGCGTGAGCACAATATCATCACCGCTGCGTTCTGCAAAAAACTCGGTGCCGGTAGGGGTGGTAAATGTTACCTTATCTAAATCTATAGTACCTTTGGTAACATGTATCTGTACTTTATCTGCTTTTCCAATGGGAACAAACTTCCAGGGAATGATGGTGCCGTCTATCTGCTCAAACTCTTCAGCAAACTTCGACTGTGCATACACCTCAGATAAACTGTCAAATGCCCAGGTGCCGGCATTGGAAAAGCGTATTTCCCGTTCATCATCAAGGCTGTCTGTTGAAAAACCAATCTGTTGTGCCGCATTTTCACCACTTTTGCCTATACGGCTCAGTGTCCCGGCTTGGTCTACGGCATAGAGATTACCCTCCGCATCTTTAATCGTTGTTCCCTCTTCGCCATGTTCTATGGTAACTGTTGCCTGCTTACCACCGGACTCTATAGTGAGAGTATTGCCCGAAATTCGCACATCTGCTGCCGACACGTCATCTATAGCAAAATCAAGAGTAACCGCTGCCGAATCAACCCCATCTATGATATTACCTATTTGATCGCCTTCGGCGAGGTAACTACTGCTATCAGGAGGAATCTTATCTGTATCTATCGTACGTGTATATGCTAAACTTTCTTCTC
>JAWOEL010000006.1:0-6640 GCA_046482735.1 Bacteroidales bacterium
GCATATAACCCCTTATATATTATAAAACACAATGGTGAACTCGAAGAAATAAAAGCAGACAAAATGCCCGTTGGCTTATCGCCAAAAAATGATACCCCATTCACTATACACAAAAGAAAACTTAACATGCATGATTGCTTATATATGTTTTCTGATGGATACGTCGACCAATTTGGGGGTCCGAAAAACAAAAAATTTATGTCCGGAAAATTCAAAAGACTTCTCCAATCTATACACAAAGAACCAATGGAAACGCAAAAAAAGATATTACAAACAACTATTGAAGAATGGATGGGTGATACAGAACAAATAGACGATATAGTAATAATGGGGCTCAAATATAATTCTCATCATGGATAAGTGGAAATCTGACATAAAAGACTTCAAGATATATATGAAATTGGAAAAATCATTGTCTGACAACAGCATAGAAGCATACTCTCATGATATTCAGAAATTTGCAGATTTTTTACACATACACGAACTAAACAAAGCACCCCACGAAACAGACACTAATACGATAAAAGATTTTATATCCTGGCTACATAGTTTAGGAATCGGCCAACGTTCTCAGGCACGCTTCATTTCAGGACTTAAAGCATTTTTTTCATTTTTGTGGATAGAACATCGCATAGAAAAAGACCCAACAGAACTTATTGATGCACCTAAAATCGGCACAAAAATACCCGAAATTCTTTCAATAGAAGAAATTGATATACTTATTCGCACAATTGATTTAAGCAAAAAAGAAGGTCAGCGCAATAAAGCTATACTTGAAACACTCTATAGTTGCGGTTTACGTGTAAGTGAATTAATTAATTTAAAAATAAGCAACCTTTACTTCACCGAAGGATTCATACGAATAATAGGAAAAGGGAATAAAGAACGATTGGTTCCTATTAGTCAAAAAGCTCAAAAAGAAATTATCTATTACAAAGAAGAATCCCGTAATCATGTACTACCACAAAAAGGAAGCGAAGATATTTTATTTCTCAATCGCCGAGGAGCAAAACTCACACGAGTAATGATTTTTACTATTATAAAACAATTAGCACAAAAAACAGAAATAACTAAAAATATAAGTCCTCACACATTTCGCCATTCATTTGCCACTCACATGATAGACGGTGGAGCAGACTTGCGTTCAATACAAGATATGCTAGGACATGAATCAATTACAACCACAGAAATATATACTCATTTAGACAAACAACATTTACGAGACACAATTATGATGTTTCATCCACGTTCTCAAAAAAAATAAAGCATATGGCACAAAACAAAAAAATTTTATATACTTCTTATTTTAATTTTGTCCTCATATGTCTTGTAGGTATAAGTGTCATAATATATCTTCAGTTAGACAAACACACCTCCCCCAAACATCCCGCAAATTCACAATATACAATAATAGAAAATCTTTATGGTGCTCACATAAAAACCGAAGCCGGAAAATATAATTTACCCGAAAATTATTTTAAAGCACTCATTCTATTGGAAACATCTGCACGCAAAAATATTCCTCATCGGTTTGAACCACACGTATACAAAGAATTATTAAAAGTAAAAAAAGGGCTCCGAAAAAATTACGAATATGTAACACAAAAAACACTTATTAACATGAGTGACAATGCCATTCGAAATCTTGCATCATCATGGGGACCTTTTCAAATAATGGGCTACAAATGCATACAACTTGGTATTTATGTTGCCGATTTGCGAGGAAAACAAGCAATAAAATGGGGAATAGCCTGGATAAACGAAAACTATGGTCATTTATTACGACAAAAAAGATTCAAAGACGCTTTTCATATGCACAACACTGGTAGAATATTCCCAAAAAACGGCATATCGCTAACACATAACTCCCAGTATGTAGAAAATGGTTTATATTATATGAAACAATTCTAAATACACATAAGAATCACATAAGAAAAAAACAAAACACAGATACTTGATTATATGAATTTTGGAATTGCAATACAACATAACTAAATTATAAAAAATAGAACAATCGACATACCGCTGAATTATGGTACAAATTATAGCAATTAAAAATCAAAAAAATAAACATATGAAAAACTAAATTTTTGCCCACTGAAGTGAATAAAAAAAACTATTTTTGAACATTAAATAATAAATAATTATGGCACAACATACAAACGAAGTAAAACAAATAGATGCATTACATACATCTTATACAGAACTTAAAAAAGAAATTCAAAAAATAATTGTAGGACAAGAAGAGGTTATAAACAATGTTCTTTTAACCATATTTAGCGGCGGGCACAGCTTACTAGTAGGTGTTCCCGGACTTGCAAAAACACTACTGGTTACAACAATTGCAAAAGCACTGGGCATACAATATAACAGAATACAGTTTACCCCCGATCTTATGCCTAGTGATATAATAGGAACAGAAATATTAAATTCTGACAGAAAATTTGAATTTAATAAAGGTCCATTGTTTACCAACTTTTTATTAGCTGATGAAATAAACAGAACACCACCAAAAACTCAATCAGCACTTTTAGAAGCAATGCAAGAACATGCCATAACTACAGGCGGAACTCGGTATAAACTAACCGAACCATTCTTTGTGCTAGCAACACAAAACCCCATAGAACAAGAAGGCACATACCCTCTGCCCGAAGCACAACTAGACCGTTTTATGACAAATATTTGGCTGGACTATCCTTCTTTAGAAGATGAAATAACAATTGTAAAATCCACAACCTCAGGAATCAAAATACCAATATCAAAACAATTAACCTCTCAGGAAATAATTGATTATCAAAAAATAATTCAAAAAATACCGGTTCCCGATAAAGTTATTGAATATGCAGCTACCCTTGTTGCCAAAACACGAGGAAGCAGTCCGTATGCTACTGATTTTACAAAAAAATACATTTCATGGGGAGCAGGACCACGTGCTTCGCAATATTTAATAATTGGGGCAAAAACACATGCTGCTCTAAACGGTAAATACTCGCCGGATATAGAAGATATACAAGCTATTGCTCACACAATCCTCAGACACCGAATCGTAAAAAACTACAAAGCCGATGCTGAAGGATTATCTGTAGATACTATTATTAGTAATCTTATGACTTCATAAAAAATGAAACATTTATTTTTCATCATATTATTCTGTGCAAGCATGTCTGCAATCTCGCAAAATCATGAAATAAAGATTGTGCAAGCACAAAAAATGAAAGGAGACAAACAGATAAGAAAATTGTATGGTGCTGTTATTCTCCAACACAAAAACACTACAATGCACTGCGATAGTGCATTTTTATTTGCACAAAAAAACATATTTAAAGCTTTCAGCAATATATCTATTCACGATAAATCTGTAACCATTACTGCTGACTCATTAAACTACAACAGCAACACCAATTTTGCACAATTACGCGGAGACGTTACTCTTACAGATAAAGACATGACTCTCACTACAAATCATTTAGATTACAATACACAAGAACGAATTGGTCATTATTTTAATAATGGTACAATCGTAAATAAAAAAGATACCCTCTCAAGTAGAATTGGGTTGTATTATGCACAGAATCAAGATGTTTTTTTCAAAAAAAATGTTGAACTCATCAATAAAGAATATACTATTACTACAGATACACTCAAGTATAATACAAAAAGTAAAATTTCGTACTTTGTAGGTCCTACTTATATTAAAAACGACACGGACCTATTATATACTGAAAATGGCTGGTACGATACAGAATCTCAGGTATCACAATTTTTTGAAAATTCTTATATCCAATCTGGCTCACAATACATTTACGGAAGCAATTTGCTATACGACAGAAAAAAACAAATTGGTATAGCAAAAGAACACGTAATTCTTACCGACACAAGTCAAAAAATTGAAATACACGGTAAAAACGGTTTTTACGACGAAAAAAACAAACACATGTTTATTACCGACAGTGCATTACTCATTAAAGAATTCAACGACGATTCTCTTTTTTTGCATGCAGATTCCATTATATATTCTCGCACACACACAATAGAGGATAGCACAGAATATTTTAATCTAAATGCCTATTACAAAGTCCGCTTCTACAGCACAGATATTCAAGGAGTGTGCGATTCATTAATATATAATTCTCTCGACTCTGTAATAATGTTGTGCAACACACCGATTTTATGGTCGGACAAACACCAACTAACAGGAACTAAAATAACACTTAAAACTTCACACAATAAACTGAGTCAAATATATATAAACAACAACTCATTTGTTGTTTCTGAAGATACAGCCAAACAATATAATCAAATGAAAGGTGTAGAACTTACCGGATACATTACCGATAACACATTACACAAAATAACTGTTGCACAACAAGGAAACACAATCTATTACATACGCGACGATAACGAACTGGTTGGTATAAACAAAGCAATTAGCGACTCTATTACGGTTCTTACAGAAAACGGGAAACCACAACAAATAATTTTTAAAACAAAACCAACAGGCACATTATACCCCCCTGCAAACTTATCTGCAGAAGAAAAAATATTACCTGGTTTTTCATGGCATCATCATATCCGCCCACTGAATAAAAATGATATTTATACATGGAAAAAAATAAGTGAATAATATATTATATACTCACAAAAAACGCCATTTATCTAAATACTGGCATCAAGAATCAGTATCAACACATACTACAGCAATTGGTATTATCAGTAAAAAAATGGATTTCTACATACACTTGGTTTCCTGTTCTTTTTTTCATAATAACGTGAGTTCGATATAATTTTTGAGTTCAGAACGCTTAGAAATAGTAAGATTCGATTAAAAATAATGAGTATTATCGGGATAAATCGAATTATTTTTAAGAAGAAGATTGCAGTTTATACGCGTTTCATTGATTGCTTTGTGTAAAATATTGAATATGTGCGTTACATCTCTTCATCTTATCCCGATAAGATTCATCGATTTGCCTTAATCTTCAACATTTTACATCAACCTGAACTTAAAAAATTACGTCGAACTCACGTTAATAGACAGTCTCTTTTTGTTACGCATCTTGAATTCACCGGTTCGCTCCGCTCTTACAGACATACAATCACGCTGTGTTTAAGATACAAACATGAAAATGCCACTGTTTTTTCTCCCTATTCAAAAAAAACTGTACTTTTATTGAAAATAACGGATGGTTGTGAGACAGACTGTCGTTGCGAGTCAACACATAATTACAATAATTAAAACAGAAGAAAAAAATGATAAAGTCCTTCAAAATTCCCATACTCATTTTTATTTTTGGTATCTCATTCTGCTCATTATCATTTGGGCAATTTAAAACCGATGGTAATGGTACTATATTGGAATACGAAGGTTCTCCTTCGGAAAACCTTGTTATCCCCCCAAAAATTAATGATGAAATCATCACAACAATCGGCTCGGAAGCATTTGATTTTAAGTATGTTAAATCTGTGCATATTCCTGAAGGAATTGTTACTATTGAACCGTCTGCTTTTAGGTATTGCAATATTCGTAAAATTACTTTTTCTGAAGGGCTCGAAGTTATTGGTGAAAACGCATTTTCTCATACTCAATTAACAGAAATTATTATTCCGAAAAGTATTATATCTATTGGTAATAATGCATTTGCATACAGTCCAATTTGTAAAATCACCAACAACAGTAATCTTAATTTAACAAAAGCAATGTTTTATAGGTGTCCTATCGGACAATGCAAGAAAGGTATAATTTATAACTTAAATGAGGATGTAAGTATTGATAGTACATCTATTACACATTATAATGGTTATGCGAAATCAATTACAATACCGGAGCATGTAATACGAATTGAAAATGAAGCTTTTGAAGAAAACAACCTGCTTGAGGTTATTCTTCCAAACAGTATAACATCAATTGGCAGAGCAGCATTTTATGAAAATAAATTAACTAAAATTTTGCTACCCCTACAAATAACAGTTATACCAGAAATGGCATTTATGAATAATAAACTTAAAAGCGTTGAGATACCAAAAGGAGTGACGGAGATTGGTGACAGGGCTTTTGAATTAAATAAAATTGAAAATCTTTCAATATCAGAGACTGTTAGAAAAATTAACAGAAAAGCTTTTTTTATAAATATTGTACGCACATTATTCATTCCTAAAAATGTGGAACATGTTGGGGAGTCAGCATTTACTCAAAATAACATAGAAGAGCTTACTCTATATGTCGGAACAAAGGTCAATAAGTGGGCATTCACATATAACAAAATTAACACACTAACAATTATGGAAATAAATGGGCAAGCTTATGAATTTCCTTTTTTGACATTTCACGAATACACTTTTCTTGGTTGGTATGATAACGAACAACTTGAAGGAAATCCGATAACCGAAATTAAGGCTGGGAATAATTATGTCAATAAAACTTTCTGGGCTAAATGGGGAAAAAAGCAAAATTGATTTGATTGGAATAAAAAATAGGAAACAGGTAAAAATGCCCTGTAATCGTTGACAGTCTATAGGCTTTAGCCTTTCGAAAAACTTTCTATCCGATGTGTCAAGACACATCAGAACAGCTGGTATACGGTGTTTAAAGACATATAGTATGTTTGGTGATATGAATACAAAAAGGTATATCCTCGTGTGT
>JAWOEL010000061.1:0-4737 GCA_046482735.1 Bacteroidales bacterium
TAATTATCAATGGTTAAATACATCAATTTAATAACCGAAATGGCACGTACCACCGCTGCACGAATCCTTTCTTGTGGTCTTTTTCAACTTCTTCGCGACTTTGTGAGAAAACCAACAACATATTTAACAGAGTATATGCCTTATGCCTATTTGCTTTATGCCTTTTCTAATTATTCTGCGTAATTCAGCGAATTGTGTGGTGAAATTGTTATTTTTGTACAAACGCAACAAAAAAATTAATAATACAAATAATTAACAATTATCTTTGTAGTATGAATCATTCAATTACTGATATATTGTATCAAGGCGAAGGACTTACGGTTGAGTTCAAAACATCATTTAATATTCAAGTGATTGAAACTCTTGTTGCATTTGCAAATACACAAGGTGGTTCTGTATATATTGGAATTAATGATACTGCAAAAGTTGTGGGAGTCACGGTTAATTCTGAAAGTACAGCAAACTGGATAAACGAAGTAAAATCTAAAACCGAACCATCTTTACTTGTAGATTCACACATTGTGGAAATTGATAACACACAAATAGTTGTTTTATCTATTCAAGAATTCCCAATTAAGCCTGTTTCCTGCCAAGGGAGGTATTACAAACGAATTGCGAATTCCAATCATCAATTGAATGCCGGAGAAGTTTCAAATATGTATATGCAAAGCATGCAATATTCGTGGGATGCATATCCTCATTCACGTGCTACTTTTGATGATCTTGACACAGATAAAATTTCTGATTTTATTACAAAAGTTAATGCTGTTGGAAGATTTAGACTCAGCACAAATCCATTCGAAGCCCTTGTAAAGTTACAAATGATTACTCATTCTAATATAACAAATGCGGCATATTTATTATTTTCCAAAGAAAATATCAATTACAATATACATGTTGGGCGATTCAAAACGCCATCACTAATAATTGATGACAAACTCATTAATTCTTCCATATTTGATATGACCGAAGAAGCTATGCGATTTATTACTTCACACATGAAAGTAGCCTTTGAAATTACCGGAAAAACAACGTCTCGAAACGAAATTCTGGAATATCCATTGCCGGCAATACGTGAATTATTGCTGAATGCTGTCATACATCGGGATTATATGAATACATCAGACATTCAAATTAAAATATTTGACTCTTCTATTCAATTCTACAACCCCGGAGGTTTGTATGGCAATATTTGCATAGAAGATTTACTTTCAGATAATTACCATGCATCTACACGCAATAAGCTACTTGCAGAAGCATTTTATTTAACGGGCGATATAGAAAAATATGGTAGCGGTTTTATACGTGTTCGAAGTGAAATTGCGGCATATGACACAATGAAATTCGACTTTTCGAATCAATCAAGTGGTTTTGAAAGTAAACTATCGTATAATCTTCAAAAGATTTCTTCAGAAAATGTCACAGAAAATGTCACAGAAAATGTCACAGAAAATGTCACAGAAAATCGTCTCACACATATTGTAAATAGAATAAAAGCAAACCCTAAAATTACCACTACCGAATTAGCTAAAAAATTAAAAACAACGCGAAGAACTATAGCTCGAGACATCACTATATTAAAAGAAAAAGGTATAATAAAACGTGTTGGGGGTGCAAAAGGAGGACGGTGGAATATTGAATAATGATGAACCGAACAATAGCGAGCTCATTGACCGTAGGGAAATAATGCTTAACCGCCGGTACATTTCCCACGTCATCCTGAGCGGAATGAAATGGAGCGTGAGAACCGGAACGAAGTGGAGCTCAACGAAGTTAATCTCTAAAATTGAAACACAAGACTAAATAGCCGCCAGTACAGGTGCATGAGATCCTTACATTCCGCTTCGCTCCATTCAGGATGACGTGCTTCGATTATTGCTATTTAACATGTTATTATATCATAATATAAAAAAATATGATACTTTTTTATATTTTTACAAAAATAACAAAGCAACACAATGAAAAAATATTACCTCTATATTCTTACAAATAAGAATAATACAGTTTTATACGTTGGTGTCACTAATAATCTTTTTCGAAGATTAAACGAACATGCCGAAAATAAAAGTACGTTCACAAAAAAATATAATTGTAAATATCTTATTTATTATGAATTTCATTCGAGTATAGCTAAAGCAATAGAGCGTGAAAAACAAATTAAATCATGGAAACGTATAAAAAAAGAAGAATTGGTTCGTACTATAAATCCTGATTTTTTATTTTTAAATGATTTGTTTATACCTTAGTATATATGTTTAAAAGTTTGCTTCGTATCACTATCTTACTACAAAGAACCGCCAGTCCACTACCCACGTCATCCTGAGCGGAATGAAATGGAGCGTGAGGATCTCTAAAATTGAAACACAAGACTAAATAACCGACAGTGCAGATGCACGAGATCCTTACATTCCGCTTCGCTCCATTCAGGATGACGTGCTTCGAATGAATGAAAAATGGTTAATTATCAATGGTTAAATACACCTATTTAATAACCGAAATGGCACGTACCTCCTGTTTATTATCCTGCGATAATGTGACGGTATAAATGCCGCTGTGTAATTTGTACATATTGATTTCTTTTTTGTACACACCCGGAGAAAGATTGTGAAAGGTTTTTTTAATACATATTTGCCCGGTTGCATCAAAAAATTCTATTGTGCAGTCTCCGGGTGTATTTACGCCAAACGAAACTGATATTACATCTTCTGTCGCCGGACTGGGTGCAATTGAATACAAGGAAAACTGACGGGTGAAGTCTTTGCACAAAGTATCGCTGTCGTATACCCGATACACATCCTGACTGATAAGATTGCCGGTTATACAAAAATATGCGGGCACTTTATCATTTGTTTTTTGAAGACGTGCCGAACAGGTATATTCTAATAAATCACCCGGTATTAATTCCCCTTCCCAGGTTTCGGAAATATGCGGATAATCGGGATTTTCGATAATGAATTCTATCATGTGCACAACCGTATTTCCGGTATTTGCAACGGAAATGGTATATTCCAAAAATCCTTGTTCATTTTCGTGATACCGAATATCGAGTAGTTCTATGTGTTGATCTGCCAAATCAACCGGAATATGATATGTTATGGTATCGACACAGCCATATTGCGAGCGGGCAATGAGACGGGCATAAGATGTGTCGCGCATGGTAAATTCGTGAGTAGGATTAACTTCAGTCGATTCGTAATAGCCTTCAAACAACCATTCATAATCTACCGCACCACTTGATGTGTTTGTTAAATCAACCTCAAGCGGAACTGCACCAAATTCAGGGAAAAATTCAAAATCGGCTGTTGGTGGTTCTTCAACAAAAATAGTTCCCGGAGCTTCGCCAATACACCCTTTATCGGTTTCCACTTCAAGGGTGAAATTATAATTCCCCGTTTCTTTAAATACAACTATAGGTTCCGGTTCGCTGCGAATACCGAGGGAATCAATATTCCATGTGTACGAAACAATATCTTGTCCGAATGTTTGCGTATGTTCGTTAAGTGTAATTTCCTGATTATTGCAACCATATATTCGCAGACTGTCAAATTGTGGTGCATTAAATATTGTAATAGTATCAGCAGTATAACCCGTACAGCCATTAATTGTGGTAACCTCCAAGCCTATAACGTACGTGTCAGGATTATTAAACGTTATGCCAAATGTTTTATATTGAGGATATTGCACCGAATTTACATACCAATGTCCGTCAACAGCAGTATTGTGGGGCTCATATTCTGTTTTGTCGAAAAAGTGCATACGTTCACCCTGACAGGTTTTGCCGTACGAAAATTGAATATCTGCCGAGGGGCGAACCTCAATATCGATTATCGTATCATGCGTACAGCCGTAGTTCGAAATAGATTGCAAAGAAACAGGATATATTCCCGCAGTATCAAATTCATATTCAAGAGTATTTCCCGAAAAATATTCCCCATCAATTTCCCATATACTATTTTCAATAAAATCATATTCCACCGAACCCGTATTCATAAATTCAGTTATGTTGTGCGTACACGCACGCGGTGGCGAAAAATTCGATTGTGGCAGTGAGCCAATGGTAATTGTCGTGTCGAGCACTCCAAGGCAGCCTACGTCTGTATGTGTAATTACCCGTAAAGAGAGATTACCCGCTGCACTATTCGGTCTGTTGGCAACAAAACCATGCAGAGTGTCGACTCCAAATATCCAATCGGTGGCGGAAACAGAGGAGCCATCACTTGGCACCGTTGTGTTTTCATACCGAGTAGATTCATTAATACATTGATCTGCAACATCAATCGTAACCACCGGAGCAATTCCTTTAAAATCAACCTGAATGGTGTCGTACAACGTACAACCATAGATATCTTTTACAATGAGAGAATATTCTCCCCCTGCGGTAATATCCAATTGAGATTGCGTATTCCCGGTACTCCAGAGGTAATCGACCGCATCAGCTTTCCCTTCTATGAGTTCTAATTTATTACCCTCACAGAGCGAGGTATCTGCCCCCAGTGTTGCATCATCTGCAAAGGTACTTACCGATACCGAAACCGTATCGGAGGTAACTATATTTCCTCCCATATCTTCCACGTCGACCCAATATGTTCCCGCTTGGTCAATCGTAATTGCTCGCGAACTTTCCCCGGTAGACCAGGTGTAGGTATATGCTCCCGCAAGGCCGCAATCCCACACAAAAGAATCACCTGCACAAATTGTGGTATCGGGTTTTGAATACACATCCGGTTTTTGCACCTC
>JAWOEL010000085.1:0-18398 GCA_046482735.1 Bacteroidales bacterium
GTGTTTGTTTGTGTTCTTTGTGGTGGCAATAGATATTAAATATGAGATATGAGATATGAGATTCCACAACGAACTGCCTGTTCACTACCCATGTCATTGCGAGTGTAACGAAGTGGAGCGTGGCAATCTCAGGCAATGAAAAACGACATTAAAGAACCGGCAGTACATGTGCACGAGATCTTTCATTCCGCTTCGCTCCATTCAGGATGACGTGCTTCGAATGAATGTGAATAATGGTTAATTATCAATCCGCTAAAGCGAGACACGTGGTTAATTGTTATATGCTCTGTGTTTGTCTGTGTTCTTTGTGGTGGCAATAGATATGAGATGTTACATATGAAATATTAGTTTATTGAAAAAAAGCATTGCACCTTGCCTTATGTCTATTTGCCTTATGCCTTCTATGCCTTGCTACAAAATTTGTAAAATTGATTCGTCAACTTCGATTGAAACAACTTGATTAATATCATGTATTTGTATACCAAATCGTGTTTTTCCTTTTTGTTTTATCAATACACCGGTTTTTCCTGCTAATGCACCAGATGTGACACGAACTTTTTGTCCTACGGAAAATTCAGATGATGCTAATACATTTTGTTTGGTGTCTATCATTTTTTTTAAATTTTATATGTCTGTATCTGAAACAATAGCTGGTTTTCCACTGGTATGTAAGTATGTTACTACATGTTGTATGTGTTTAATTTCATGTAGTTTATGTTCATACGTATTTACAAATAGGTAGCTTGGTAACAAAACTTTTTCAATTGTTTTTTTTTGCCTGTTTTTCCACACTCGTACTTCTTCTATAGTTGGTAGAAAAACTTTATACTGACGTTTAATCAGTTCTTTATAAACAACTTTTTCCGATTTTGATTTTGTATACAAGATATACCAATTCGGTTTTATATGTACGAATGTGTTGCGCATCTTGATTTTTGTTTTATAAAAAGATATGTGTTTTTGGTGTATTTTATTTACGGCTTCGCCTCGTTACTTAGCAGTAACAGTTTCGGCTTTCCTTATTTTTTTTGAGTATTTGTGCAAATTTCTGTGCACGTATTTCTACTCACACACAAACCTACTACTATTTAAATTTATGTCCAAATATTTATGCTTTTTTTTACTGTTTATGTGTTTAAATTAATGTAGTAGTCTCGTATTCTGGTTTTTGTGAGGGGTGCTGTGTGGTTTTATGGCTACAAATCTGGTATTTTCTGCTGATTATTGTGAAGTGTAGGTACCCACTTTTGGGAAAAAATGGGTGAAGAACGATACAAAAATGTGTACGCACGTATGGGGCATGTTACTGTATGTATTACACAAAAAAAACACGTACAACAAAAAAAGTTATACGTGTTTTTTTTATGTGGGCCCAGCAGGGCTTGAACCTGCGACCCCCTGATTATGAGTCAGGTGCTCTAACCAGCTGAGCTATGGGCCCAAACTGAAAGATGTATCAATCATTTTGGAATTGCAAAAATATATAAAATCTTGTATTATGCAATTTTCTTAACAGGAAAAGATGATTTTTTTTATTTTTTTATTCTTGTGTAATATAAACGATACCTTCGGGTTTACAAGTACCATTCGATTTCCTTATACCGTTCCACGTAACGCCGTCTTTAAATACAGCAGATATTTTCCAAAAATATTTTCCCGAAGGAACAGGATTGTTACGATAGGTTCCATCCCAGGCTTCTGCCGGTTTGCCGTCTTCTAATTGTGATGACTCCCAGATTTTTTCATTATGTTCATTGAATATTTCTATTTTGTATGATGAAAGTGGTGTGTTCGTTTGTGGTAAAAATCCTTCTTCAGAAAATGAATGTTCGTGTATAGATATTCGTTGTGGAATAAACATAATGTATTTGTTGAATGGAATTTCTTTTTCATATGTATGTGTACATTTATTTTTGTCTGTTACTTTTAGAGTAACTATTGAACTATTACTACTGTTGCTGTAATGTTTAACGTTTTTGTGTGTGTATGTTGCTCCTTCGATATTCCATTCATATTTTCTTATAGATTGTTGGTCGTCTCCGGTGAAGGTAAAGTTAAACATATCATTACCCATTGGTTCATATGTAAATGATACGTTTGGTTTTGGCCGAACATCTACTACAAAATTTCCTTGTGATTTACAACCGGTTTTATCATCTATGCGTGTTACTCGCAGTGTGTCTTTACCTGCTTTGTTCCAGTCAATGTTAACATATTTGTTTCCTATCATATGTATATGATTGTGTTCACTTTCCCATATATAGCGTATATCTTTATTTACCGGTTCATTTATTTTGTATAGCATTTTTTCTTCACCCACGCATACACGTTTATCTCCTTCAACTTCCGGTTTTATTAGTTTTTCTACGGTTACAGGATATGTAACCATAGCCGATGCATTTTTATAGGAAATAGTTGCTTGTATGGTGTAGTTTCCCGGCGTGTCCCATTGAGCTGTAATGTTTTTGTTGCTCTTTTCCTGAACCGAAATATCTTTATTTTCTGTGTTCCACGAAACGGTGTATTCCTTAGGTATTCCCAATAAACTGTATTGAACTGTGCTTCCTTCACATACTTGCGAGCGTCCTTCAACATACATGTTTTCTAGTTGTAATTCTATTTTTTCCTCTTCTTGTTCCGAAGATGTAGTGGGAGTTCTCTGTATTTCCGGTTTGAGTTTTTCGGTCGAAACGAGAGGTTCTGCCGTATTTTGTTCTGTACTGTTTTTATTTTCTGCTATTTCTTTGTTTGTTTTTGTTTGTGGTATATGTGTTTCAGGAGATGCTGTAATTACGTGCTCTACCGTGTCTTCAACGAGAGTTATAGATGGTGTTGTGTGTTCGGGGCTAGCCAAATATAAACCCACACCACCTACGAGAGCAGTAAACAAAACGTAGTACGCATTAATAGTTTGATAGTTAAATGTGAAAAAGTTTTGAATGAGTAATACCGCGGAAATTCGTTTCCATACAGATTTTGATGGAGAAATATGTGCATTTTTGAATGTGTCGGAATACAAAGCATCAACATGAGAGTTCTGTAATGAATGATCAATAGTATCCCACACATGTTCGGGAGGAACTGCTGATGATGATTCAAATGTTTCTCGAAATAAATCTTCTATATGTTTTCCTTCATCTTTCATTATTTAACTTTTCGTGTTTGAGCCAATGTACTTAGTTTTTTTTGTATAATTTTTCGTGCTCTGTGAAATTGCGATTTAGACGTTGCTTCATCTATTTCTAACATTTCTGCTATTTCTTTGTGTTTGTATCCTTCTATTGCATAGAGGTTAAAAATCAATCTGTATCCTTCTGCTATACTTTGTATTGTTTCTAATAATTCTTCATGTGTAAATTCGCAATCTAATACATTAAAATCTTCTATATCTGTTTCTTTTATGTCATCTATTTCTTTTTGATAATAATATTTTTGATTTTTTTTATAATGTGTAATTGCTGTATTTACTATTATTCTTCGCATCCAACCCTGAAATGAATGTGTTTGTGAAAATTGTGATATATTATTAAATATTTTTAAAAATCCGTCTTGTAAAATATCATCGGCTTCTGCTTTATCATGAACATATCGTAAACAGATTGCATAAAATTTTGCTGCGTATCTATCGTACAAAATTTTTTGCATATTTCTATTCCTTTTAATACAGCCATTAATTATTTCTTTTTCTGTATACATTTATTTTTGTATTTCTTTTAGTATGACTTCAAATATGTGAGTTTAGTTGCATTATTTTTTTTGAAAATTACTATTTTTTTTAACACAATAAAACTTGAAATAATATAATTTTACATATATTTGAAAATCAAATTGTTTACATATAAAAAATCATGAAACATAAATTATTGTATATTATAGCGAGCCTTGCATTTTGTATATCATGCAACAAAGGTAATAGTGATTTAAGTTACCAGTCTGTGGGATATATTGAAGGTATAACTATCAATGATGTATTAAAGTATACCGATTCTACTTTTTTTTTCGCGGGTGAAAATAACGAAAATGAGGGAGTGATTGGTATATATAATACAGGTACAAAAGAATCAACCATTAAAGAATTTGATGAGGTGGTATATGGATTAAGCCTTTCTGATCATGCTATTTGGGCGTGTGGTGAAAACCTGTTTCTGTATAAGTCTCGTGATGATGGCTACAGTTGGGACAGAGTATCTTCTTTTAAATATGTTGATGATGTTGATATGAGTGATTTAAAAGAAGTGTATGCTGTTGGCGATAAGCCTATATTTGGTATTGGGTACCGGCATATGTTGGATGGCAGATTTTACAATCCTAATCCGATACCATATTATCCATTTAAAATCTCATCTATTAAGATGGGGCCAACTGATATGTTGGTGTTTGATACAACTGATATGTATATTGCCGGGTATGGTTCTGTATTGCACGTAAATGGTTCTCGTGCCGAACCGATATATTGTGATGTTGGTGGCGAACTTTTTACCGGCATTACTCGTGGTGGTGATAAATCTGTTGTGACATGTACCCATTCCGGAGCTATATATACATTTAATTTTATTGATGAAGAATGGAAAAAAGAATATGATGGTTCTATACAATTTCGCCATATAATAGGAGATACCTATGGTAATATAATAGCCTTTGGTAATAAACGCTATGCTGTTGTTAGTAATGACTATGGTGATAATTGGGCAGAACTGAAATATCCTGATGCACGAAATGTAACTTCTGTATCACTGTATGATAATAACTTTTATATCGGTACCAATAAAGGTCAAATCATACAATTTGATACAGAACAATTATAGTTCTCTATCCTCATTTTTCATTATCCTGATGTATCTGTTCTATTTTGTTTAAAACAGCCAAAATCCCGTTTAAGTATTCTGCCCGAATATCTTTAAATACTGTTTTTGGTTTTTTGTCGTGTGTATACATGTCTGTTTGTTGTATGCGTGCATGTTGATACAGGTCTATGGTTTCTTGCATGAGAGCCATTGTTTCTTCTTTTTTGTCGGGAAATAAATTCTGAAGAATGAAGCATTCTTCAAAAACTATTTCGAGACCTACTCGTAATTCTTTTTTAAACTGTCGTAAATTAGCCATAATAGTAATAATTATTAATGTGTATTATTTTGTGCAAAAATTTGTAATCTTTTTTCTAAATCAGGAATTTGTGATTCATGTATTTGAGATGTGCAAGCTCTGAGACCTTCTGTTCTTTCGCTTCCGGTAATGTCTAAGGTTATCGCACTTATTCCGTAATGTAATAATTCGTATAACAATTCGCTGCCACTATATCCTGTGTGGGAAATGGTAAAGTAAAAGCCGTCGGCTATAGGTTTGTCTACATCTGTATCGTATACAATAGAAAATCCGGAGTCTGTAAATAATTTTTTCATTTTTTGTGCACGAAGACCATACGTGCGAACATCTTGTATAAAGTTGTATGTACCCTTGTTCGCTGCTTGTAATAGTGCGAGCAGGGCGTGTTGTGCAGAGTGAGATGTGCCTGCCGAGAGTGCATATAGTGCTCCATATATCAGCGATTTTCCAAATTGAGGGAACGAAAATCGTTCAGCTAAGTCAGGAAAATTTCTGTTGTATAATCCATTAGAAACTAACAATGCCGAAATGCGTTGGCCGGCGTAACTGAAAATTTTTGATGCTGACACCAAGAGTATATAATTGTCGTAGTAGTGTGCAATAGATGGTTGATATGGTGCCTTGCCCGGTGTGCTGTAGTCTGCTCTGAAATCCATACCAAAATATGCTAAATCTTCAATTACAATTATATCATATTTTGCAGCAACTTCTGCTATAATTTGAAGTTCTTCGTCTGTTAAACATATCCACGAAGGATTGTTGGGGTTTGAATATAGTATAGATGAAATAGTTCCATCTTTACAAAATTCTTCTAATTTATCACGTAGTTTGTGTCCTCTGTATTTGTATACATCAAACGAAGAATATTCTAATCCTAATATGTTCATTTGCTGCTTTTGTACCGGAAATCCCGGGTCGATAAATAACAGTTTGTTTTTCTGTTTGTCGCGCTGGCAGCTGGTAATAAATGAGGCAAATCCTCCTTGCATAGAGCCTACTGTTGGCACACAGCCTTCCGGGGAAATGTCTATGTTGAGAAAAAGTTTTGCAAATTTCGCAATTTCATTTTTTAGAGCGGGTATACCATCTATCATTGGGTATATAGATGCAACACCATTTTGCAGTGCTGCAATTTCTGCTTGAACTCCTATTTGGGGAGGTGCCAAACCCGGAACGCCCATTTCCATTTTAATGAATGATATGCCGGTTTCTGCCTCAATATCTTTTACTACTTTTACTATTTGGCGTATAGAGCTGTTTCCGATATTCTCTATACCATTTTTTTGTAAATGGTTATCAATTATGCTTTTGTCTATAGGTATCATTTGTGATATTCATTAAATAATTCGTCGTTTTCGTCTAATCTGTAATATGCTTGGTATAAGTCAAAACTTACCGTGTTTATCGATTCCAATACAAATTTTTGGGTAGTTGTTGTTGGGGTCACTGTTATTGGATATTCTACGCCATTATCAAGTTCTACAATCAAACGTATTGGTAGTGCAAAATCTTGTTCTGTTTCGGTCCATTTTACATATAATTGTACTTCAGAATCTGTTTCTATAAATTGATGTTCGAGTTCCGGTACTTCTCTGTTAAACAAATATTGATTGAAATACCACGAATAATCAGTTTGGGTATATTCATTAACATATGTAATAAAATCATGTACCGTTATGTTTTGTAAATAAAAGTCTGTGTATAAATCTGGTAATAAGTCAAAAAACTGCTCGTCGCCTATAAGGTTTCGAAACCCGTGAAGTACCCATGCACCCTTTACATATGGGTCTGAATCTCTAAAATTCCAAAAATTAACACCGCGGGGTGACACTATTGGGTTTTTGTTTTTTATTAGTATTCCGTAAAAACCTAAATAATCCTGAGCTGCTTCTGCACCATACATAGATTCTACATATAATGCCTCAGCATATGTCGCAAATCCTTCATGTAAAAAAATGTCGGCATAGTCTGCTGCACTAACAGCGTTTCCCCACCATTCATGTGCTGCTTCATGTACTATTATATAGTCAAATCCTAAGTGGTGAGTGTTTTTCTTGAAGTCTGTTCCGTATGCAATTGCTGTTTGATGTTCCATTCCTGCATATGGGCTGCCAATTAGTTTAAATCCTTCTTTTGGCCAGGGATAGGGGCCAAATAATTCTTCGTAAGTTTTGAGTACATCGGGTGTTTGGGAAAATACTTTTTCTGCTTTTTCTCTGTGTTCCGGAAGTATATAGTAGTCAATTGTGAAAGTTGTGTCTATACCGGTATATTCTGTAGAAAAATGTTCAAAATCTCCAATATAAAGTGTTACATTATAATTATTTATTGGATAGTTTGTTTCCCATATAAAGCGTTCGCATTGTTCAAATTGTGTCTGTTTTGTGAGTACGCCGTTGCTTATTACTTGTAATCCTTGAGGTACGGTTACATCAACAATGACACCTTCATCGGGTTCGTCTGAAATATGGTCTTTACACGGCCACCATAAACTAGCACCTGCGAGTTCGCAGGCAACACCTATCCATGGTTTTTTGTTTTCTGATTTTTCCCATACAAAGCCGCCTTTCCATGGTGGTTTTGGAGCTTTCGTCGGCTTCCCTTGATAATAGCATCGTATTGTGTGACTTGTTTCGGGTGTAAGTTCTTCTTTAAAATCTACATACACAGCACCATATTCTCTTGAAAATGAAAGAGGAGTGTTTTTATATATGATGCTGTCCATATCCATGTTTTTGTATAAATCAATTTGGATTTTTGAGGTAGAATCTACAACATCAAAATTTATATCAACATATCCTTGTATATATTTTTTGTCTGGATTTATGGTAATTGTTACTGTGTAATGTTGCACATCGAAACAACTGCGTAGGGGAGTTAGTGTTCCTTGTAATGAATCTTCGCGCGAAAAATTCGGGTATACGTTGCCGCGTGCCGGAGTTTTCCTGTTCATATTTATGCCGATTAATCTGCAACTGCTTAAAATGCTTGCCGCAACTATACATGTTATAAATATAATAATTCCTTTTTTCATGCTATAATGTATATCCTATGCCTAATAAAAAATTTCGTTTATATGAATGCATTCCGAGTTGAAATGTCCAATTTGTGTTTGTGATATAAAAAAGTCCTGCTCCCAAAAGTGCATTCATGTTTTTGGGGATACTTGAATATATATATTGAGGATGAGATGCCGGGGAAAATGTATTATGTGTATACGCACATCCTGTATGAACATAGAAAAATATATTTTTTGTGAAAGCATGTGCCAGACCAATATGTACTATAAATTCACTATATGGAATGGCGATTTCTCTTTGTGTTTGGTTTTCGATATGTGTGCCGGTGATTGTTTTTTGGGAATATATATTTGTGCCTGCATGTACATAGTATGAGATGTAATCTTCATTATTGTGAATTAATGCAGAAACGCCGTATGTCTGGTTGGGGAAGGTGTAGGTGCCGGTAAATGTTGCTGTTTTGTTGCGGTCAAAAAAAGAATGTGCAGAGGAGTCTACATTTTCGGTAAAGAAATTTACCTGACCATAACCGGCTAGTGTGCCTGTTACAAACAGTAGTACAAAAATGGTATATGGTATAATTTTTTTCATTAATAAAAATAAGGTTAAAAAAGCTTTAATTGTGAATCAGATTTTGTGTTCGAAATATCCGAAAAATTTATTGATTTTGCAATGGTATGATATTCGTGTAAATCAAAATCAAATCGTGAATGATTGTGTGAGCTTATTTTTTCGGGAACATATGCACGATTTTCTTTAAACATGTTCTTTTCTTTTTCAGAAAAAACGTGTACACTTCCGAATTTTCCGTCATATCCGGGGCTTATAAATACGTCTCCTTCTCGCATACGTCGTATTCCTTCGGCAAGCAGTGGATAAGTTTGTTGTGCAATTTCGTTACTATCCATATTAGTGAGTAGATGCATTTCATTTGTGCATGATCTTATGATAGTTTTATATTCCTGAGAAACTTTTTTTGTGTTGGGACCAACACCTAATAATTCCGATAAAATTTCTGTAAGAGGAATGGCGTATTGTGTCTTTTGTCGGGAAGAGCATTCATGTATATCGTCACGATCCGATAATTGAGTTACTCTGTCCATTACACCAAGAGTGAGTGGTTTATTGCATGTGGGGCACATAAAATTATGGTGCAACACCTCAAGAGGATTTAAGCATTCATTGCATTTTCTGTGACCGGAGTAATGATATTTTCCTTCTTGCGGATACATATCAATAGTTCCGACAAAGGTTTTACCGTTTTTATCTTCCAGAGCTTGTTTTATTGAATAGTAGTCCGGATTGCAGTCGAAAATATTAGCATTTCTTCCTAATTTGTCTGGTGAATGTGCATCTGAATTTGAAAGTAATGCATATGAATCTAAAAAACGACACATGAAGTTCATTGGCACGTCGGACGATAGTCCGGTTTCTATTGCTGAAATATGATGTGCCATGTCGCCATAGCATTCTTCTATTGAGTCAAATCCTGATTTTGCACCTAAGGCAGAAAACCATGGAGTCCATATGTGTGCCGGCATGCATATAATGTCTTCGGATACATCCATACACATTTCTACTAAATCGCGGGCATCAAGACCTATTATAGGGCGACCGTCTGATCGTATATTGAAATTTCGTTTTTCCAAACGGTTTTGTACTGTGCGGGCTGTATCAAAATCGGGGAAAAAGAAAACGGTATGTACTTTTCGTGTTTTTCCGGCTTTTTTATAAATAGTACTTATTTCAGTGGTTAATATAAAACGGGGAGAACTATCTTCTACCCAGTTTTCTGTTTGTTTGTATTTGTGTTTTAATGTGTATGTTCCTTTATCTGCTTTTTCCAGCTGTTGTTCCAGAATGCTCAGCCATTCAGGATGGGTGCAATCACCTGTACCAACTATTTTAATACCTTTTACGCGTGCCCAATAATCCAGCCATTCGGGAACCAGCTTTTTGCTTGTTGCAAGTGAGTATTTTGAGTGAATATGAAAATCTGCAATAAATTGTGGCATATATAGTATAAAATTTATGGATTGTAACCGGAGTTATTCATTATATACAGAGGGTCTTCGATTTCAAATAAATCTTTCATTGACATATCCGAATTGGTATTCATGAATGATTCTACAATGTTAAATCCCAACCATTGACCGATACGTGCCGGTGATTTTTTAGTAAATGTTGGCGTAAACGGACCTTCATCAATAAAACGTTTAATAATTAAATAATCAGTTTTAAACAACATATTATCGGTAGATATAAAATATGTCCAGAATTCTTTTTCTGATGCTTTGCAAAATTCTAATTGTTGCTGAGTATAGTTCCACAATAATGTATCGTCGATATGAGGTAGGGTAGAGCGAACCAAAAACATGAGTCTGCCGTGGTGAATCATTTCTGCAAGGAGGTGTTCTTCTTCAAAGTTGTTGGGGAATTCTCCGTCAGCTACCGCGAACATGCAGTCTACCGGAATACGGTCTTTATGCATACGTTGTTGAATAAATCGTGGTATACCCGATTCGGAGTAGAGTGGGTATGAAGTTCCTAAATATTTATCCAGACCTATTGCTACAATGCCTTCATCGATAATTACCGAATATTGTAATCCAGATATGAATGTAGTAATAGTAGGCACAGAATAATCAGGGAAATAGTATGTGTAATATGAAAATGCATCTTTTAGTTTAGATAAAATTGGTGAAAAATCCTTGTATTGTGTTTCTGCTTCTTCATATAATTCTTCAAATAGTGAAGAATGAATTCGTTGAGATAAATGTGAAAAATAATTTTCGTCTTTGTATGAACCAATTTTGAGAACTCGTTGATTGTATGATTTAAAAAACGGTTCGCATTTTTGTGCCAATGTTTCAGCATCTTGCATTGACTTTGTTTCTGATAAAGAATATATTTCAGTGTGAAAATCAATATAGTTAAGAGAAACAGAAATGTCGGATATGTCACGTTCGTAAGGATTCTGTGAACATCCGAAAATACTTATTGAGACTATACAAATAAATATGAGTTTATAGTAACGAACCATATATAATGAAAAATTTAATGGTGAAAAATTTAATAACGTCCGCATGATTTGCAGTAAAATTCTTTAACTTCAGGATTATCCATTATTTGAAACGAAATTTTTCCTGTATCAATAAGTTCGCAGAGCTTTTTCGAATTTATTTCGTGTGCCCGTTTAAGAGCGTGTTCAAATGTTTGTGTGTATCGCATATAGTCTGTGTGAGTACAAATAGAAATAAACATAAAAATAAAATTTTCATCTATTTCCGGGTTGTCAAGCATTGGAGTCATTACGGTTAATGGATATTCGTAGTCACCCATTGATGTAAATAATACTGCCAAATTAAATGCTCCTTTCCAGTCGTCTTTATCAATTTCAATAATATGTTTAATACGGTTAAATGCTTCTTCAATAAATTGATCTTCATTTGATATACGCAATTTATCATTAAGAGCTTCAAGAGATTTTATTTGTAACTGTAAATTTATAGGATCTATTACATATTTTGGTAATGAAGATTGCATAAGATAATCAATTTCTTCTTGCAGATCCATAACGTACGAATCATTTTCAATAGTTTCTATTTGTAGTCGTGCAAACACCAAATTTCTACGAATGTATAAATTTTGAGGAGCCATTCTTTTGAGTCGGCGTAATTCTATAACGTACGCTTCATTTATAGGCATGTTGCGAGCTTCATAGTCAAGCCAGAGTTTATTCATTTGTATGCCTGCGTATTCAGGTCTGTCAGGTATATCCATGTTGTCAATTGCCTGACGATTATAGCGTTTGTTTAAGACTTGTTCAATAATATATTTTTGAATAGCAAGGGCATCATCGTCGCGATATTCCCGAAGTGCTTTATTAAAGAGATAGAGTACATATTCTTGTTCTTTTTCAATAGTAGAAATATCGTACCACACGGTTAGATCTACTTGTGCAAATCTGTGTTTTTTCAGAATAGGTTCCAGTAATTCTTTATTGTCACCTTGTTTGAGGTATTCCATAATTCCCTCGTTAGATTTTCGGCGGAGGAACTGAAAATCTGTGGCTACAATGTCGGTACGAAACAAGTCCCAGGAATCGTGGCTTTCGGTTTCTATAGGTACCGCACTACCGGTGTATTCATAAATGGCATTTTTCATGCTTTGAATTCGGGCACCACGTAGTTGTAAGTTTTTTTGCGGGTCACCATCAATAGAAGAATAGGCTGTTATGTTAAATTTTATAGGATTAAAATGAGGTTGTTCCAATGAGTCAATAAAATCCTCAATATCTTCTTTTTTGTATTGATGTTTTCCTTCTTCGAATGGAATTACAAATGATATAACAGCTGTGTCTTGTCGGGGTTTGAATGTGTAGGTATTAAATGTGGTGATTGTGTCGGGAAATGCAGTAGCTTCGGGTAAATCTGTTTTTAATTGGGGCATGTTATAAGGTGGAATTAAGCTGGCACAAACAGATTTTTTGTTTATAACTACTAAATTCAGTTCATAATCTTTTATCCCTTCCGGAATGGTTCCCAATTCAATTTTTAATTTATGCCGCCCGAGACGTCCTTTGTAAAAGTTTTCGCGTTCAAAATTTTTAACATAAACAGGGCGGGTTAAGTGCCCTTTGTTTATCATAATATTGTTTATAAGGTTTTCGCTATTGCATTGGTATTGTTCCCACATTACAATGTCAACCGCGAGACCATCTTTCGGATATCGCAGCAATTTGCGTAATGCGCGGTAATTGTCTGTTTCAAAATAAATCACATTATCTTCAACGCTTATAAAGTCATGCAGCGAGTATATATCCTGAAATTTCTTGCATCCTTTGCAGGTACGTTCATCATATCTATTTAAAAAATACTGAAATGTTGTAATGGGTAATTCAGAATTTCTAATTGTTTTTTTGTCAACGGATATGAGACTGTAATTACTAAATGTTAATGATATATATAATCGTTTTTTGTTTTCGTCAAAACGTGCAGCAACACCAATAAATGTATATCGCGGGTTTCGTAAAATTTCTTCTAGTTTAACTCGTGAAAAGAGAGTGTAAGTAATTTCTTTCGCAATTTCATTATAGGTTAAATTGGTTCGTCCTTTTTTTGTGAGGGCTTTGAGTACAATTTCGTCGGCATCTCTGTTTCCTGCTTCATATTGGTAAAGTCTGGAGTGTATTTGTTTTCTGGCCGGAATTTGATTGAGTCTGCTGATTTCGCGTTTTGCTATATATTCAGCTAAATCTATTGCTGTGTATTCCAGAATTTTGTTTATGCGAAATTGGCGTATGCCTTGCTTTTTGCATTCTTTGTTTATGTGATATATGATAGCGTTACGCATAAGTGTGTCATTATATGCTTCGGGGAGTAATTCTGTAGAGAATAATTCTCTTTGTTTATCCGATATAGTAAGCTCTTTTTGTGAAAAAACACTTGTGGATAGTAATACTCCAATGAATAGTAGAAAAACCTGTTTCATAACGATATATATTTACTCTTTTTGCAAACAATTAAGCCCATTACACAAAAATAATAAAAAAAGTGTTAAATCTGTTTTTTTAATAATCTATTTTAGTACATTATATTATAATAGTCAATATAAATTTGTATTTTTGAATTGAAAATAAGTTGTATGAGCGAACAATTAAATACTATACGTATAGATAAATGGTTGTGGGCAGTGAGGATTTTCAAAACACGTAGCCTGGCAACATCGGCATGTAATAAAAATCAGGTACGCATTGATTCGAATCAGGTGAAACCTTCGCGAACAATAAAAATCGGTGAGGTGGTAGCTGTAAAAAAACCACCTATCACTCGTACATATAAAGTGTTGGGGATTTTATCGCAGCGGAAGTCTGCACAAGTAGTAAAAGATTTTGTGCAGGAAATAACTCCGGATGAAGAAATTGAAAAACTACATACTATTCGCTTACAAAAAAATGTATATCGCGAAAAAGGACTTGGCCGACCCACTAAAAAAGATCGGCGTACATTAGATGATTTAGGACTATTATAATTATTGACTATGATTATTGCACAGCAAAAAAGAAGAGAGAATATAATTGAGTATATTTTATATATGTGGCAACTGGAAGATATGTTGCGTGCTGTTTCTTTTGATGTTTCTCGAATTATTAATCAATATGATTATCCGGATGAGACCATGCAAGAAATACGAACATGGTACGAACAGCTGGTGCAGGCTATGCATAATGAGGGAATAAAGGAAAAAGGGCACTTAGCACAATTGCGAGACTTGGTTTTGGATTTGTCGAGTCTAAATATACAATTGTTGCAGTCTCCTTCCGAAAAAAAATATCAGTCTCTGTTTAATGAAGCATTGCCACATATTTCTGAGGTTATTCAAAAATCCGGTAATACAATTAAAAATGAAATAGAAGCTTGTTTGATAGCGTTGTATGGAACTTTGCTTTTGCGTTTGCAAAAAAAGGAAGTGAGTCAAGAAACAACGGAAGCGGTAAATCATTTTTCTCGGTTAATGGCACTTTTGTCTCGTAAATATATAGAACACGAACAGGGTGAGTTGTAATGTAAATTATAAATAATATATAAAAATATGCCTCTTGTATCTCCATCTTTATTGTCTGCTGATTTTAGTAATTTACAGCATGAAATAGAATTTATAAATAAATCATCGGCAGATTGGTTTCATCTCGATATTATGGATGGGGTGTATGTGCCCAATATTTCGTTTGGTTTGCCTATTGTTTCTACTATTAAAAAATATGCTCGCAAACCTTTGGATGTACATTTAATGATTATAGATCCTGATAAATATGTAGAGGCATTTCATGCTGCCGGTGCCGATATTTTAACTGTGCATGTAGAGACTTGTACTCATGCTCATCGCACTATTGAGTCAATTAAATCTTTCGGTATGAAAGCGGGTATTACACTTAATCCTCATACTCCAATTTCTATGATTGAAAATATTATAACTGATGTGGATATGGTGTTGGTAATGTCGGTAAATCCTGGTTTTGGGGGGCAGTCGTTTATTCCGCAGTCAATAACAAAAATAAAAGCGGTAAAAAAACTTATTTCAGATTCGCGTTCGGATGCTCTTATTCAGGTTGATGGAGGTGTGCATACAGAAAATGCTCGCGAAATAGTGCAGGCAGGTGCTGATGTGCTAGTTGCCGGAAATGCAGTTTTTGGTGCTTCACATCCGTCTGCGGTAATAGATTATTTAAAACAGGTATAATATATAGTTGTATAATCATAAAAAAATATTACTATGACTGAACAGTGTAATAACAAACATGCATCTTCAGGTGCTATATACGGACTTGGATTTATAGGTGCTGCAATTTATTATATTTCGACTGCAACATGTTTTTGGGCAGGTGTTTTGGGTTTTGCCAAAGCACTTGTATGGCCGGTGTTTTTTGTATATGAAGCCTTAGCTTTTTTGGGTGCGTAGGTAGCTTCTTGCGTTATAGCATACATACACAAACGGTACCTATTAACGTGAGTTCGATATAATTTTTGAGTTCAGAACGCTTAGAAATAGTACGATTCGATTACAAATAATGAGTATTATCGGGATAAATCGAATTATTTTTAAGAAGAAGATTCATCGATTTGCCTTAATCTTCAACATCTTACATCAACCTGAACTTGAAAAATTACGTCGAACTCACGTTTATAGTTAAAACATAGTATTTTATAAAAATGAATAGTGTATCTTTAATGAAAATTAAAAGAAACAGTGCGGTATTTAAACAAACTGCCATTATTCATTCGCAGATAAGCAAGGACACAAAACAGTACGTAAAAAAGGCTATTTTTAGTATAAAAATTATACAGCCCGAAGAATGTGCCTCCCCTTCACACATTGATTTCTAAATAACAAATTAACAGTAACTTTTATAATTATGAAACTTGCATATATTGGAACATATCCACCGCGAGAATGCGGTATTGGTACATTTACCATGAATCTTTACAAATCTATGATAACGAATACTGTTACACGTAAAGAACCTGTTGAGGGCTTCATTGTAGCTATGAACGATCATGAACAAAACTACCATTATCCGGAGGAAGTAAAACTAACAATCAGGCAGGAACAACAACGTGACTATTTGGAAGCGGTAAAATTCATCAATCTTAGTGGTGCTGACCTGTGCATTCTTGAACATGAATTTGGCATTTTTGGCGGGCAAAATGGTATATACATTCTCCCTTTGCTGTATCGTCTCGAAATTCCGCTTATTGTAACACTTCATACTATTGTTAAGGAACCTTCGTATACCGAAAAAGCGGTGTTGCAGGAAATTTGTAAAATGGCACATAAAATTGTCGTAATGAGCCAAAAAGCTATTGAATTCCTTATAGAGATATATAATGTAGATAAAGAAAAAATTGTTTTTATTGCTCACGGTGTACCCGATATTCAATTTTGTCAGGAACAAACCAAAAAGGATTTTAATCTCGAAAAGAAAAAATTATTACTCACTTTTGGTATTCTGAGTCGCAACAAGGGTATCGAAACGGTTCTGAATGCATTACCTAAACTTCTTGAAAAACATCCCAATATTTTATATGTGGTTTTAGGCAAAACACATCCAAATGTAATTCGTCATTCCGGAGAGGAGTACCGTAATTATCTGCAACTTCTCACAAAAAAACTCAATCTCAGCAAGCATGTTGTTTTTATTAATGAATTCATTAGTCAAAAAGAATTATTTAAATACTTATCGGCTTCGGATATTTACATCACACCGTATTTGAATGAAGCACAAATCACGAGCGGCACTCTCTCTTATGCTGTTGGTGTTGGCTCGGCTGTTATTTCTACCCCGTACTGGCATGCCTTAGAATTGTTAGACGAAGGAAGGGGTAAACTCTTTGACTTTGCTGATTCTGAACAGCTTTCTCTCATTCTTATGGATTTATTGGACAATCCGGAAAAATTGAAAAAGCTTAGAAAAAAAGCTTTTGATTATGGCAGAACAATAACATGGCCAAAATCAGGAGACAAATATGTTGAGCTTATTCAACACATTCTTGCGGAAAAACCACAGGTTATCGTTACGAAAGAAACTTCCATCGATCCGCTTATTCTTCCACAATTTTCTTTAGATCATATTAAACGATTAACAGACGATACAGGAATTATCCAACATGCAAAATATGGCATCCCTAACCTAAAAGAAGGATACTGTATCGACGACAATGCAAGAGCTTTATTAATGGTACTTATGACATACCAACAAAAAAAGGACAAACTTGCACTCAATTTAGCTCCTATATATCTGAGTTACATTCATTATATGCAAAATGAAGACGGCACATTTAAAAATTTCCTAAGCTTTAATCGTACATTTCTTGATGAGGTAGGTTCAGAAGATTCCTTTGGAAGAACTATCTGGGCTTTGGGTTACTTATTAAACAATCCGCCAAATGATTCGTATTATCAAACGGGAAAAATAATTTTCTTTGATGCAGCTCCAAATTTTGAAAAGCTCCAATCTATCAGAAGTATTGCCAATACAATGCTGGGTATCAGTCATTACCTTAAAAGTAATCCTTCCGATGATTCAATGATTGAAATAGTACACACACTCGCCGACAAACTAATTACACACTACGAAGAAAACAGCTCTGCCGACTGGAAATGGTTTGAACCCTTACTTGCCTATGATAATGGTATGTTACCTCTCGCACTTTTACACGCGGCAGAAATACTTGAAAATGAAAAAATTGCCACAATTGCTTTAGAAACAACAAACTTTCTTACGGAAATTACACTGAAAGACGGCTATTTATCAATCATTGGTAATGAAAAATGGTATAAAAAAGATGGCGAACGCTCCATGTTCGCACAACAACCCTTGGATGCACTCGCAATGGTTTTGATGTATCGTCAGGCTTTTCAACTTACAAAAGACAGAGAATTTCTTACAAAATTATTTTCCTGCTTCATGTGGTTTTTGGGAGAAAATGATATTCGCATGACCTTATTTGATTTTGAAACAAAAGGTTGTTGTGATGGTATTGAGAGCTACGGAATTAACCGAAATCAGGGGGCTGAAAGTTCTCTTGCCTATTTAATTTCTCATCTGGTGGTTATGGAAGCTTTTGAGGCTTTTGAACAGAAAGATTTAGCATTGTAAGATCCGAAGCGAGAATAAATTAAAATATAAATTATGTTAATAACACGACACCCCAATAACCCAATCCTTACCAAAAAGGATATTCCGTATACTGTTGCCACGGTTCATAATGCCGG
>JAWOEL010000073.1:0-18174 GCA_046482735.1 Bacteroidales bacterium
GGATGATTGCCCTTCTTCCAGGTAGAAAAAGGGATGTGTTTACCAGCCCGGATTCTGGTCCAGGTTGGTATTTAAGGTCAATTCATTGGTAGGAAGAGGCTATTCAGATACTGTATTTGTTAACCATGTCCGGCAATATGCCAAATCCATATTCAAATGCCGGACCAACTCCTCCGCGTATTACCGGGGCCGAAACAAATGCTGATGGCACACAAGTTATTCTTAGCGTTAATAAAGATGTTATGACACCGGCTTCGTCGGAAATAGGAAATTTTGATTTTACAATTAATACAATAACACAAACATCTCCGTTTACTGCAATTTCTCTTGACGGAACTTCTACTATTGTGTTGGAGTTGGCTACTTCGGTAAGTATCGAAGCTGGTGATGTGATGTCAATTTCATATACACCGGGAACAATTCAAAGTACCGAAGACGTGGCTATGGAGTCGTTCTCAAATCAAACGGTAACCAATCGTTTAGCGGGGAACTCAACTCTTGTTGATGACTGCGAAGATATGGATAATTTAAATGAGCTTGGCGGTGCATGGTTTACGTATACTGATGTTGATAATGCGGGAACGTCAACGATAGATCCACAAACTTCTGATACGGTTGATTTTACCATGACAGAAGATGGTGCAAATGGATCAGGATATGCTGCGGAGGTTACTTATACACTCGGTGAAACATGGGGAACAGATGATAATGATCCTTTTGTTGGTATTGGAACACAGTTAGGTGAAGATGAAACGCCAATGGATATTAGTGGTGCAACCGGTATTTCGTTCTATCATAAAGGAGATGCCTGTGTCTTGGAAATATATTTACCAGATAATTTAGGAACAGATGCAAATTATGATACATATGCGGTGCCAGTTTCTTCTCATACAGATTGGACAAAAGTTGAATTGGCGTGGTCTGATTTTTCTCAAGCAGGTTGGGGAGATTCCTATGACTTAGATTTAACGGAAGTATATAAATTTCAATGGAAAATATCTGATGAGCCTACAACCGCAGGTGCTGTTGCAATTGACTATGTTGTTCTCGAAGGTCTTGCGGGTGGAAGTACACCAACAGTTGACAAATCGGGTCTTGTGGCTGCAATTTCAACTGCAGAAGATAATATAGCAACTGCTGTTCCGGGCACAGATCCGGGTAATTATCCGCAAACAGCTATTGATGATTTACAAACAGCGGTAGATGCTGCTCAATTAGTAGCTGCAGATTCAGAAGCTGATCAGGCTACTGTTGATCAGGCAGAGACGGATTTACTTGCTGCAATTGATGTGTTTAATGCAGCTCAGATTGAACCTTCTACAACTCTTATAGCATCAAATGAGTTGGCTTCAACAGAATTGTTGACGTATTGGTTTACGTATACTGATGTTGATAATAGTGGTTTGTCAACGGTTACTCCGGCTAACGGAGAACAATTTAATAGTATTACTCCCGGTGCTGATGGAACTGATTCTGCTGCACAGATAACCTATGAGTTGGATCAGGGTGATAATACGAGTAATCCTTTTGTTGGTTTGGGTTTTAATACGAAAGAAGTTGAAACGGAATCATTTGATTTTAGTGGTACTGATGGCATTAGTTTTTATCATAAAGGTGATGCCTGTGATTTGGAAGTGTCTGTTCCTGAAAATATGGGCACTGCACCGAACTATGATACCTACTATGTAAGCATACCTGCACATACAAGCTGGACAAAAGTTAGTTATAATTGGACAGATTTTGCACAACATGGATGGGGTGATGAGTATACTTTTGATATTTCTCAAATATATAAATTTCAGTGGAAGGTTGAAGGTGATACCGGTGATGTTGGAGATGTTGCTTTAGATCAAGTTGCAATAGTAGGTGGAAGTATTACCTTACCAACTGTACCGGAACCGGTTGATAAATCAGCTTTAACTACCTTAATTGCAGAAGCGAATACATTACATTCAGGTGCTGTTGTCGGTACTGAACCAGGACAATATCCTTCTTCGGCAAAAACTGCTTTTGGAACGGCAATTACGACAGCCGAAACGGTGGAGGCTGATGATGCTGCTACACAAGCTGAGGTAGATCAAGCAGTGATTGACTTGCAAGATGCAATTGACACATTCGAGGCATCGGTTAATCCTGAATTAAATATTGATGTGACAGCACTTGAAACGGCTATTGCTGATGCTGAAGCGGTAGTGAATGTGAATGTCGGTTCTTTACCCGGACAACATCCGGTGAGTGCTCAGACAACTTTGCAGGCAGCAATTGATGATGCTCAGGCTTTAGCTGATAACCCAACGACTCAAGAGGCGGTGAATACTATGGTTATAAGTCTTGAAGATGCGGTTGCAACATTTGAAAATACGGTTAATCCTGAGGCTGATAAATCGGTATTGACAGCATTAATTGCAGATGCGAATACGTTATATTCGGGTGCGGTTGTTGGTACTGATCCGGGACAATATCCTTCTTCGGCAAAAACTACTTTTGGTACGGCAATTACGACAGCCGAAGCAGTCGAGGCTGATGATGTTGCTACACAAGCTGAGGTAGATCTGGCTGTGAGCGACTTGCAAGATGCAATTGATACATTCGAGGCTTCGGTTAATCCTGAATTAAATATTGATGTGACAGCTTTAGATGCTAAAATTGCTGACGCACATAGTACATTATCGTTAGCTGATATTGGAACTGCAGAAGGACAGCATCCTCAAAGTGCGGCTGATGATTTGCAGACAGCTATTGATGACGCTCAGACATTGGTTGATAATCCAACTACGCAGTCGGCAGTTGATGCTATGGTGACTACTTTGAATGATGCAATTACGACCTTTGAGAATACAACTAACCCGTCGACAGGAGTAGATAAAGATGCTTTACAGTCTATTATTTCTTCTGCAGAATCGACGCTTGCTAATGCAGATGAGGGTACTGCTGATGGACAATATGAAATTGGTTCAAAAAATGATTTGCAAAATGGTATTGATATTGCAAAGACTGTGTTCAATGATGCAAATGCGACACAGGCAGAGGTTGATCAAGCGGTACGTGATCTTGAAAATGCTCTTGATGTATTCCAGTCTCGTTTAATAGGGGTTGACAAGTCTACATTGCAGTCTTTAGTTTCAAGTGCTGAGTCTTTATATAATTCTTCTACAGCGGGAACAACTGTTGGAACATATCCTCAGTTGTCTATGGATAATTTTCAGTATGCAATTAATAATGCTAAAGTTGTATTAATTAATTCTGGTCAGACACAGGCTGAAGTTGATCAGGCTGTAGATGATTTGCAAGATGCGATAGATGTGTTTGAGGCTTCGCAAAATCCTGAGGTTGTTTCTAAAAGTGAATTGAGTGCTACTATTGCACAAGCACGTATGTTATATGATAATGCTGTTGTAGGTGATGGTCCTGGTGAATATCCTCTTCTGGCTACACATAATTTCATTTCTGCAATTGAAGATGCACAAGATGTCTATGATGATGAAACGGTTATTCAAATGACCGTAAATCAAACTATACGTGATTTGGAAGATGCTATAGCAACTTTTGAGGCTGCACAGGTAGATGATTATGAAACAGCTGTTAATTCTGTAACATCTGTTGATGTAATGGTGTATCCTAACCCATGTGTGTCTGTTATAACAGTTGATGCTGATGCTGAAATAGCATCTGTTATGATTGTTTCGCGTAATGGTTCTGTTGTGCAAGTTGCTAATCCTAATCAGAATTCGGTTTCTCTTGATGTTGCTCATTTGGCACAGGGAACATATTTTGTAAATATTGAGTATGCTCACGGATTCAAAGAAACAGTGAAGGTGCTTAAAAAGTAACAAATGTTTATATATTCCAAAAAAGCGGTTGCTTTAATAAAGGCAACCGCTTTTTTTATGTTTTCTTTCTTGTAATATACACAGAATAGTTTCTTTTTATTTTAAGAATAACACTATAAGATGATATTATAATCTCAGGGAAATTAGTAATGTGTCAGCGTGTTTGTATAGGTTGATGCGTGCAAAAAAAAAGCAGAAATGATTATTCATTTCTGCTTTTTGGGTGGAAGACCGGGTTCGAACCGGCGACCCCTAGAACCACAATCTAGTACTCTAACCAACTGAGCTACATCCACCATGTAATATTTTAGAATGCAAAAATAATACTTTTTTCTAATCAAAAAAAAAATAATGCTATTTTCTATCAAAGAAAATATTTTTTGAACTTGCTTGTAAAGGCATTCCGTATATAATATTAACATTATCCGGAAATATTGATAAATCTTTAACAGCCTGGCCAACAGTATACATAATTCTATTGTCGATTCTGTGATCCATAGCAATTGACACAGCTGAACCAACAGCAATTCCTAAATCTCCCGTATTAAAAACACAAGGTATGTTTGGATATTTTGCTTTTTCTGTGCAGTTTTCAAAACCACACATACCGCATTTTTTTAAATTGAGAGTTTGTATTTCTGTGCCTAAAAGAACCAGTGCACGACAGTTTTTAAGATTTTGTGCGTCCCGGTAAAAACTTGGTATGTTTTCTTCACTACTTATTTTTTCCATTTTAGCAATAATGGGCTCCAAATCATTGCCTGTTACAATTTTGGTGTGTAATGTAGATTCGCCACGAGCTTTGGGAGCTGTTCTGGCTGCTGCCACCATTTCTTTGGCAACATGTAAACTTGCATCTTCTATAATTTCGTTTTCGTCGTATATAGCCATAATTTATTCGTATGTTGTTTCTGATTGTAATGAACCATCTCGATTATAAAATTTCCATGTACCCGATGCCTGACCTTTATCGAAAAAGCCTTCATAGTTTTTCGTGCCGTCATCAAACCATTCTGTAAATTCTCCATCATACAGATTTTCGTAGTAATGACATTCTGTTTTTTTATTACCATTAATGTGCCACATAGTACTAGATCCGTGGCGCATGCCATCTTTTAGATAATATTCTTCTCGTTTTTCACCA
Organism: Bacteroidales bacterium; assembly: GCA_046482735.1. GTDB lineage: Bacteria > Bacteroidota > Bacteroidia > Bacteroidales > UBA1715 > JAQICB01. Next base: position 4,975 of record JAWOEL010000073.1, read on the forward strand.
TTTATATAGTATCGTACAATTTTTGCCGGATTATCTGTTGTGTCTCCGGATTTATAATATTCAATTAAAGCCGGTGTGTTGTTTGGATGAACCGATACTACCTTTTTTTCAAGGTTTTCGGAACATGAATATATCCCACATATTAAAGTAAGTATAGTAATAAGTTGTATAGTTTTCATATGTTTATGTTGTTATTAATAGTATTATTTATAAAATGTGTATTATTATGGTTTGTAATGTAATAGCATTTTGCAATTTCACAAAATCATTGTTGTTTGTAAGTTTTTAAACGTTTAATTATGGTTTACCTCTATTTTTGAATTATTTTCTCACAAAGATAATACAGAAATTTTTCAACCCAAAATTATTAAATGTTTGATTTCTCTATTCTGTGATTTTTACTTTTTTTAAAGGGATAGATATGTTTTGAAATAAAAAATAGTTTTTTTATTAAAAAATAATTAACAAAAGTATTTGGCATTTATATAAAGTTTCATACATTTGCAGTCCAATTTTTTAGACAGAAAAAATAAAAAATGATGTACGCGATAGTAGAAATAGCAGGGCAACAATTTAAAGTTGCAAAGGATGATACAATATTTGTAAACCGTTTATCTCAACCGGAAGGTGAGTCAGTGGATTTTGGGTCAGTTTATTTGACTCAGGATGGAGACAACGTAAACGTGGGTACACCGGAAGTATCTGGTGCAAAAGTATCGGCAAAAATTGTATCACATGTAAAAGGTGATAAAGTAGTTGTTTTCAAAAAGAAGCGACGAAAAGGATATCGAGTGAAAAATGGTTTCAGACCGTCTCTTACTCAAATCAAAATAGAAGAAATTACAGCATAAACTTTTAAAATCGGAATACAATGGCACATAAAAAGGGAGCCGGAAGTTCAAAAAACGGTAGAGAATCAGAAAGTAAACGTTTAGGCGTTAAAATTTTTGGTGGTCAGGTAGTGAAAGCAGGGAATATTATCGTTCGACAACGAGGCACTGCACATAATCCTGGTCTAAATGTAGGTCTCGGTAAAGATCATACTTTGTTTGCTTTAGCAGATGGTGTAGTGAAATTTCAAAAAAAGAGAGATAATAAGTCATATGTTTCTGTAGTAGACGCTCAAGCGTAGCAGAAATAGTATGTTATTTTAAGATATACTCCTGATTATATATTCGGTTATCGAATATTTTCAGGAGTTTTTTGTTTATTTTTGTTTGTATATAGTATTGATTATGATTACACTTCAACGTATTAGGGATAATAAAAATGAGATAGTTGCTCTATTGCACAAAAAGCATTTCGATGCCGCACAAGTTGTGGAAAGCATTTTGCAATTGGATGATGAGCGAAAACAATTGCAGAAAAATTTGAATGCAAAACAGGCTGAATTAAATTCTTTGTCGAAAGACATTGGTGTGTTGTTTAAGGAAAAGAAGATTGAAGAGGCTCAGCTGGCAAAAGAACAAACAGGTGTATTAAAAAATCAAATTAAGGAATTAGAGTTTGGCTTTCAAACCTGTGATCAGGATTTGCACAAACTGATTGTGACTATCCCGAATATTCCACATGATTCAGTGCCGGATGGTTCTTCTGATGATGATAATGTTGAAGTGTCTTCACATGGTAATATCCCGAAATTATCCCATACAAAACCGCACTGGGATTTGGCAGAACAGTATAATTTGATAGATTTTGAACTTGGTAACAAATTGACTGGGGCGGGATTTCCTGTGTATATTGGCAAAGGTGCAAAATTACAACGTGCTCTTATTAGTTTTTTCTTAGATAGAGCTTACGAGGCCGGATATGAGGAATATATGCCACCGATTATGGTTAATGAAGATTCCGGATTTGGAACGGGACAATTACCTGATAAAGAGGGGCAAATGTATCACGTGACAGAAGATAATTTGTACCTTATTCCTACTGCTGAGGTTCCGGTTACCAATATTTTTAGAAATACCATTCTTTCGCCTTCTGATTTTCCGGTGAAATGTACTGCATATACGCCATGTTTCCGTCGCGAAGCTGGTTCTTATGGGAAAGATGTACGAGGGCTCAATCGCTTACATCAATTTGATAAAGTTGAAATTGTACGGGTCGAACATCCTGACAATTCTTATGCGGCACTCGACGAAATGGTACAGTATGTAGAGTCTTTATTACAAGCACTGGAATTGCCATATCGTGTTGTGCGCTTGTGTGGTGGTGATATAAGTTTTACATCTGCTTTAACGTATGATTTTGAGGTTTATTCTGCTGCCCAGGAACGCTGGCTTGAAGTAAGTTCTGTTTCTAATTTTGAGGATTTTCAGGCTAACCGATTAAAATTACGGTTTAAAGATGATGAGACTAAAAAAACTCGCTTAGCTCATACTCTTAACGGAAGTGCTCTTGCTTTGCCTCGAATTTTGGCTGCATTGCTCGAAAATAATCAGACTGCAGATGGAATTTCTATTCCCAAAGCTTTGGTATCATATACCGGATTTGCTAGTATTGAATAGTATACTATTCTCCTTGTTAGATTTGTTATAGGTATAGCCTGAAAAAGTTTTTCTGGTTCTGTGAATTTTTGTTGTAGTACTATTGAGTTCTGTTGCATGACTTAGGTGTTTTTTTGATTCAAAACATAATAATTGAACAGAGTTTATTTATGTTACCTCTCCCGAATCATATCAATTCCCCATTGTGCATGTTCGTGCAAAATGAGGGATGTCGATGTGGTTTGAATATGTTCTAATGCAGAAATGTCGTCCTGTGTGCCTATGTTTCCTAAAACTATGCAAGCATTTCGTTGTAGTTGAATAAGACCAATACGGTGAATGGCACTTCCGGCAAATATTGCGGTAAATGTTTTTTTTGTGAGAAACAGAATGTCGCGAACGTCAGGATAGATGCGAGGAGCAAAATCTGGGTCTATAGGAATTTTATTTTTGGGATTGTAAATACATGCTGTACTGCATGTGTCGCATCCATACAGATGATCGTGTATGAGTTTTCTGTATTCTACTGGAATGGAACCTTTGTGTTCTATGGTAAGGTATGAAATACATTTTCGTGCATCAATTGTCCGGTTAGGAAGAATTGCTTGTGTTGGACAAGCTTGTATGCATTGACTACATAAACCACATTTGTCGGATGTGTGTGGTTTGGTTGGAGGTATAGGCAATGATGTAAAAATTTCTCCTAAGAATAAGAGAGCACCATATTCTTCGGAGATAGTGAGGCTTGATTTGCCAATCCATCCTGCTCCGCAGGTCGATGCAATTGGTTTTTCCATAATCGGTGCTGTGTCAACAAAACTGATAGCATTTTCGCCATTGTGTTTAATGTATGTAACTATATGGGCTAGTTTCTTTTTGAGTATTTTGTGGTAATCTCTTCCTAAAGCATAGAGTGCTATTTTTCCTCGTCGTTCAGGAATATTTTGAGCGTAGGGGAGTGAGAAAACGAGAATAGATTGTGTGTGTGGGAAAATAGCTCGGGGATGTGCACGTAAGTCGCTGTGTTTTGCAAGCCAGTTCATGTCTCCGTGATTACCTTGTGCAAGCCAGTGTGTGAATTTTGATTGTGAAAAATTAACGTTTGCAGCAGCTACATGCATTGTCAGACCCAGTGAATGTGCTAATTCGTGTATTTTTGTATGAAGCTCCATGTATATAAAACTACAAAAAACTCTGTGAGTAACCTGTTTTTTTTATGTATTTTTGTGAATAAGTGTTTATAATAGTATAAAATAAAAGTTAAAATATAAATTTATGTGGGTTGTTTGTTCTGATTTAGAGGGGGTATTTGTCCCGGAGGTGTGGGTAAATGTTGCTCAGATTACGGGTATTGATAAGTTGAAGTTAACAACGCGTGATATTCAGGATTATGATGAGTTAATGCAATATCGCTTGAAAATACTTGATGAGCATAATTTAAAAATTCAGGATATACAAAAGGTTATATCTTCAATACATCCTTTTGATGAGGCTCTGGAGTTTACTAAATGGTTGAGAGAGATGTCTCGTTTTGTTGTTGTTTCTGATACATTTGTAGAATTTGCCGAACCATTGATGAAACAATTGGAGCGTCCTTTTTTGTTGTGCCATTCTTTAGAGATTGATAAACAGGGGCGTATAGTAAATTATCATTTACGACAGCCGGATCCGAAACGTAAAACAGTAGAGGCATTTCAGGGGTTGCAGTATAAAGTTATAGCTTTTGGTGATTCGTATAATGATATTTCTATGTTGCACCAAGCTGAAGTGGGAATTTTATTTTGTCCTCCTCAAAATGTAGTAGACGATTATCCGCAATTCCCCGTTGCTCAAAACTATGTTCAGTTACGTGAAATTCTTGAGCAATATATTGTCTGAGAATTAAAGAAATAGTGTTTGATTGTATATAATTTCTTGTTGATGATTAGTTGGTGTTTTGTATTGTATTTATAGCTGTGCACTTATTATATAAAAAAAAAGGCCGATTTTTCGGCCTTTTTAGTACATCATCATATAAAATTTTGTGATATTTTATTATCTAAGCATAAATTTTAACGATTAAAACCACCTGATCTATCCTCACGAGGATGAGCTTTTTTAACTACGATAGTTTTTTCTTGAAAATCTGTGTTGTCAAGTGCTTCAATAGCAGATTGTGCTAAATCATCATCTGACATTTCAACAAAACCGAAACATTTTGAGTTTCCGGTGTCTCTGTCCATTATAACTTTTGCTGAATCAACGTCGCCATACTGGCTGAATAAGTTTGCTAGGTCATCACTTGTTGTATGAGAGCTAAGCTTTGCAATAAAAATGTTCATGTAAAATAAAAATATAAAATTTGTTAATTGTACAAATATAAAACTATACTTGGAATAAACATGATTTTTTGATTTTTTTTAATTCCTTGAGTATTAATTTTTTTGATAAAAATAGGAGAGAAGTGAATTGCCGATTTGAAATTCATGAGAAAACGTACCGTTTATAATGGGGGCTGGTGTTCCTTCATGGAAATATCCCGGACCGGTAAAAATACGTGCTTCGTCCCATAATTTTTTATTTATTAGTTCTTGCAAAATAATATAACCCCCTTCAATAATTATTGATTGGATATTACGGGTATATAAGTCGGAAAAAATTTCGTGCCACATGGTTTCTATTGATGAAACAGGAACGTATTCCAAATTTTTTGTGGATTTTTGTGGATTTAGTGTGAAAATAATTGTGGCAGTACTTCCGTCTTTTATATATAAATCGCGAGAGAGGCGGTTATGCAAATCAATAGTTATTCGAAGTGGATTTGCTCCTTTTGCTAACCGTGCGGTTAATTGTGGGTTATCTATCTGAGCAGTGTTTGTGCCCACAAGTATTGCTTGTTCTTGTGTTCGCCATTTATGAACCAACTTTTTTCCTGTATGGTCGGTTATCCATAGTCCGCGTGTTTGTTTTTTTAAATGTGGTGCCTGATCTATAAATTTATCTTGTGTTTGTGCCCATTTTAATAGTATGTATGGGCGTTTTTTTTCCATAAAAGTAAAAAAACGGCAATTTAATTTCCTTGATTCTTCTTCAAGTATGCCTGCTTGAACCTGAATGCCGGCTTTTTGCATTTTTCGTATGCCCTTTCCGGAAACTGCGGGGTTTGAATCTGTGCATCCTATTACTACTCGTTTTATGTTATGATGTATTATTGCATCGGAACAGGGGGGTGTTTTTCCGTAGTGTGAACAGGGTTCTAAATTTACATATAAAGTGCTTTCGGGTAATAATTCTTTTTGTGTTACCGAATTGAGGGCGTTAATTTCTGCATGAGCTTCTCCTGCTTTGCGATGATATCCCTTGCCTATAATAGTGTCGTTGTGTACAATCACACACCCTACCATAGGATTTGGATAGGTGTCTCCAAATGCTTTTTGAGCAAGGTCTATGCATGCTTGCATATATTTTTTGTCGTTTTTTGTCGTCATTGTATGTAAACTTACTGTACATTTGTGCAACAATAGTTGCATAATGACAATTCAGGATGTAAAAATAGAATTTCAATCGAAACTGAACAATATTTATTCCGAAAAAGAATGTAAATCATTTTGTAATTTACTTTTGGAATATATTGGCTTTTCTCAGTCTACATGTGTTATATCTCCTCACGTAAAATTGTCGGATAATCACGTAAAATTATGTTCTGATGTTATAGCACGTTTACAAAAACAGGAACCTATTCAATATATTTTAGGTTATGCAGATTTTTATGGACTGCAATTTCACGTGGATTCGTCGGTACTTATTCCTCGACAGGAAACAGAATTGCTTGTGCATACGATTATAAAAAAACATGCTTCTCGGTCTGAAGTTATACTCGATTTATGTACCGGTAGCGGATGTATAGCAGTTGCTTTGGCGTATAATTTGTTTCGTGCACAAGTGTATGCTCTCGATGTGTCTGCAGATGCACTGCTTTGTGCTGAACGCAATGCTCAAAAACATAATACATCTGTGCGGTCCTTGCACAACGATTTGTTGTCTGCGGATGTGGTTGACGTTTTGCCTGAATGTTCGGTTATTGTAAGTAATCCTCCTTATGTGCGTCAATCAGAAAAGGAATATATGCACAAAAATGTTTTGGATTATGAACCGGATTTAGCTTTGTTTGTTTCTGATACGCATCCTTTACTGTTTTATGATGCTATTGCTGATGTAGGTCAAGTGCAATTAATCAGAAACGGACATCTGTATTGTGAAATAAATGAAGCATTGGGTAAGGATGTTGTGCAGTTATTTAAACATAAAGGATATAAAGAAGTACAACTTATACCGGATTTGCATGAAAAAAATAGATTTGTGCATGCACTAAAATGATGGTTAATGAATTATGATGAAGATATTTGAATATAAACCTTGTTTTTTTTGTGTTGAAACACATTGGGGTATTAGATTGAAAAATCTAATGTATCATAAGAATATACAATAAATTAATATAAAGAATATGAAACAACTCGTACAAAAAGCATTAGAAAAAATTCCAGTTCCCGGTGAAGATAGAAATATTATTGAAGCAGGTTTTTTAAAAGATGTATACGAAAAAAATAAAGAGCTAACAGTCGTTTTGGAAATGCCGCATATTTACGAAAAATATCGTCAGGCACTTATTCCTACTATATCTGATAGTATTAAACGTGATGTACAATACCCTCATGCTATACGGGTTGAAATTGAGATAACAAAATCTAATAATAGTAAAGAGCCCGGTGGTATTTCACAGGTAAAGCACGTTATTGCTGTTGCTTCAGGTAAAGGAGGCGTAGGCAAATCTACGGTTAGCGTTAATTTAGCGTTATCATTGTCTCGATTGGGCTATTCTGTAGGTTTGCTCGATGCAGATGTGTTTGGTCCGTCTGTTCCGAAAATGTTGGGTGCAGAATCAGAACGTCCTTTGATGTACAAAACAGATACACGTGAATTTATTTTGCCAATAGAAAAACAGGGTATTAAAATGTTGTCAATTGGTTTTTTTGTGAAAGATTCTGATGCACTTGCTTGGCGTGGACCTATGGCAGGAAATGTATTAAAGCAATTGGTTCAGGATGCTGACTGGGGAGAATTGGATGTTATGGTGATAGATATGCCTCCTGGAACAAGTGACGTACAATTAACTCTGGCACAAACTATTGATATTTCCGGTGCTGTTATGGTTAGTACACCACAAGATGTAGCATTGCTCGATGTAAAAAAAGGTATTGATTTCTTTCAAAAAGATAAGATAGAAATCCCTATTTTAGGTATTATTGAAAATATGGCATGGTTTACTCCTAAAGAATTGCCTGAAAATAAATACTATATTTTTGGAAAAGGAGGTGCAAAAACATTAGCAGAACAAAAAAGTATTCCCTTTTTGGGTGAAATACCTATAGTGCAAAGCATTCGGGAAAATGGTGATGCCGGAACTCCTTCTGCACTTCAAGAAAATAGTGTTGTAGGAAATATGTTTATGGATATAGCTGAAAAGATTGGGAAAAATTTAAAAAGATAAAAAGCGATATTTTATATTGAATTGTAATTTTTAGTTTTTTCAGATGGAATATATAAAAAAAGGGTATCTAATTGATACCCTTTTTTTGAGGTTCCGAGCGGATTCGAACCGCTGTACAAGGTTTTGCAGACCTCTGCCTAGCCACTCGGCCACGGAACCATATTTTCGTACCGCAAAAATAATATAAAATATTGTAAATACTATGTTTTTTTAGAAAAAAGTTAGATATTGCATGTAATCAAAAAAAAATATATGACTGAAGAAATAGGATCTCGTAAACAGTTTCGTGCTCTGCAGGGCTGGAGAGTTGTGTTTCCAATTCTTATTGGTCTTGGGGTAGTAGTATTTATGTTTTGGGATGAGTTTGATGCTGAGTCATTTCAAAAAGTAACCCTTGTGCAAGGTGCCTTATTGTGGTTTATATGTGCTTTTGTAATGATGGTTGTGCGAGATTTTGCATATGTTATTCGCATAAAAATTATTTCAGGTTCACAACTTTCGTGGAAACAGGCTTTACGGGTTATTTTTTTGTGGGAGTTTACATCGGCTGTTACTCCTTCTGCTATAGGAGGTACAACCTTTGCTGTTGTGTATATTTTTAAAGAACATATTTCTCTTGGTAAAAGCTCTGCCATGGTTATGCTGACATCTTTTTTGGATGAATTTTATTTTCTTATAATGTTTCCGCTGATTATAGTATTAGTAGATTTTTCCGATTTGTTTAATGTGACTCAAGCTTCTGGTGGTGTGGAGTGGTCGAGTAGTCTTATGTATTTTGCAATTATAGGTTATACGCTTAAGGCTTTATTTGCACTAATTGTTTTTTATGGCTTGTTTATTAATCCTTATGGGGTTAAAAAAATATTATTTCGCGTGTCACGAATTCGCTTTATGCGTAAATGGCAACGAAAAATGATTCGTACCGGTACTGATATTATTATTGCATCTGATGAGTATAAAGGAAAAAATTTTAAATTTTGGTTGCAAACTATTGGTGCAACTTTTTTGTCATGGACATCAAGATATTGGGTGGTTAATTTTATATTCCTGGCTTTTTTTATGGTGTCCGACCATATTTTAATTTTTGCTCGCCAATTGGCTATGTGGATTATGATGATTGTGTTGCCGTCTCCCGGTGGAAGTGGATTTGCAGAATTGATTTTTTCGGAGTATTTAGGTGAATTTATTCCGGATAATGTTGTTGTTTTGGTTCCGGTTTTAGCAATTTTATGGAGAGTTATTACGTATTATCCATATTTATTGATAGGTGTATTTTTGTTGCCTGCATGGATTAAAAAGAAATTTTAAATGTATAGTTGTAACTGTAATGGAAATATGTGAAAACGAATTACAACAGTTTATTGATGTTGTGCGAAAAAAATCAACTTTTGATTTATCGGGTTATTCTGAAAAATCGCTTATTCGTCGGATCGAAAAAGTTTTGTTAGATTATACATGTTCATTTAATCAATTACTTGATAAGATTTCTCAAGACACCTTTTTTTTGGAATCTGTGATAAAGCAAATTACGGTCAATACAACAGAATTATTTCGCGATACTCAATTTTGGCAAGAGTTGCGATTTCAGGTGCTTCCTAGCTTACAGGATAATGAACGGTTATCTGTTTTGCATGTAGGGGTATCAAGTGGCCAGGAGGTATATTCTATGCTTATTTTGTTATATGAACTTGGTTTGTTCGAGAAAACCAGGGTGTATGCTACGGATATTAATGAAGATATGATTGAGGTAGCAAAATATGGTGAGTATTCGTATAGATTTTATGATTTATATAAAGAATCTTTTTTTGCGGTTATTAAAGATAATCCTTATGGTAAATCGTTTAAACATAAACCCTTTGATGAATATTTTGAGTGTGATGCAAAAAAATCATATATGCGTGCAGCTGATTTTTTGCGCGATAAACCGCATTTTATAACACATGATATTGTGTCATTAAAAAATCCGGTACATGAAAATTTTGATATAATATTGTGTCGGAATGTTCTTATCTATTTTAAAGCTGATTTGCAAAAAAAAGTGTATAATATGTTTTATAATAATATGAAAGATGAGTCCTATTTAGCTTTGGGTATGCAGGAAAGTATGGGGTGGTATATGTCTACTATTTTTCAAAAAAGTGGTAGGTTTTATAAAAAACTTGGCGTATAATGGCTCATATGCTTTCATATAATCAGCGTAAAGAATTTGTGGAGAAAGTAGAGTCTTTTGTACCCGAAATAAATATGTATGTGTCTTCATTTATTGATAGACGTGTAATGTATGTATTTGATAAACTTGCTATTTCTTCGTGGGATCAGGGGCTGAAATATCTTAATAATAAAAAAAACATTGATGATTTTATGTCATTATTTTATGTGCCGGTCACAGAATTTTTTCGTGATGTTGAGGTGTGGCGTATGTTGTTTTATACAATATTACCAAAGGTGTTTAAGCAAAAATCATGTACTATTTTCTTGCCTGATTGTTCTTCGGGGCACGAACTGGTTTCGTTGTGCGTTTTGTTGGATATGTTGGATATGCGAAAACAGGTTCGGATTTATGCACATAGCCGTTCACAAAAGGTTCTCGAACAAATTACAAAGGGAATGTATGCCAGTCAATCTGAATCTAGTTTGATTGCTAATTTTAAAAATATCGGCATATCTTATCAGATATCGGATTATTATACTATTAATTATCATTCTTTAGTGTTTGATACAGATTTGTTTTCAAATGTGCAGTTTTTATATTCCCAAACTATGTCTGGTATTGTGGATTCACCGGCTTCGTTGGTCTTGTATAGAAACGCTCTTTTGTATTATTCAAAAGAAGCTCAGCGTTCTTGTATAGGTCAAGTACACAATGCGATGAAAAATGGTGGATATTTATTTTTAGGTTTAAAAGAGGGAAAAAATATTGTAGATATTGATATGCTTTTTTCGTTAGAAAATGCACGTGTTAGTATGTATAAAAAATAATAATGAATAAAGAATTAGCATATAGTGTTGTGGTTATAGGAGGTTCTGCCGGTAGTTTTTCGGCTGTTATGCATATATTAAAAACAATACCCCCCAATTTTTCTGTACCTGTTGTTGTCTGTATGCATCGGTTAAAACATGTAAATTCCGGATATAAAGAGACTTTGGAGTTGATTTCTGAAAACAAAGTTATAGAGCCTTTTCATAATGATATTTTACAAGCAGGGTGCATTTATATTGCTCCGGCAAATTATCATATAATGGTAGAAAGTGATGCAAAAATTATGTTTTCTACTGAAGAATTAGTGAACTATTCTCGTCCGTCGATAGACGTGTTGTTTCGTTCGGCGGCATATTCGTTTGGAAAAAAGGTATTAGGAATTATTCTTTCCGGAGCACATACAGATGGTGCAGATGGACTTCGTGATATACATGTAAGTAAAGGAACAACCATTGTTCAAAATCCGTCGGAAGCTGAGGTTTCAACAATGCCTCAGGCTGCAATTGATAAGATGAAACCGTCGTATATTTTACATTTACAAAGTATAGAAGCTTTTCTACAAATACTTCATACAGAACAGCAGTATTAATATTAGAATTCAATACCTATTACTATTACATCATCGATTTGTGCTTTATCTTGTTTCCATTCGTCAAACTTTTTACTTAGTTCAGTGTGTTGTTCGGATATGTCGAGAGAATGGGTGTCACATAGTAGTTTGTAAAATCGTTTTGATGAATAGCGGGAATCTTCTGATCCACCAAATTGGTCAATAAATCCGTCGCTAAATAAAAATAGGCGCATGCCCTTGTATATGGGTATGTGTGTTTGTTTGAAAGTATGACCTTTTTCTTGTTTGATAGAAAGCATGCCGCCAATTGAAAATTGGGTGGATGGATATGTGTGTGCTGTTTCATTGTGAACACATACAACTTTTTGAGCAGCACCGGAGAATATTATTTCATTGTTATCTTGAGAATAGCGTATTAATGATATGCTTAGCCCATCTTGCTGATCGCTGTTTTCGTATTGTTTGAGTGTTGAAATAATTTCTTTATCCAATCTGTTTAAGATTTCGGCCGGTTCTAAAATGTGTTGTTCATTTACTATTTGGTTGAGCAGAGTGTTTCCTATCATAGACATAAATGCTCCGGGAATACCATGTCCGGTACAGTCTATAGCAGCCATAAATGTATAGTTTTTTTGTTGAGAAAACCAGTAAAAGTCGCCACTTACTACGTCGCGTGGTAAGTAAAAAATAAAGTGGCGGGAAAATGCTTCTTTAATTGTTTTTCCTTCTGGTAATATAGCTTTTTGAATGCGAGTAGCATAACTAATGCTATCGGTTATTTTCTTGTTTTTTTCTTGCAATAATATATGTGTTTCTTCGAGGGAATGATATGCTTCTTCGAGTTTTTTTCTATTGTCGGAGAGTAGGTTAAATGCTGTTCTCTTTTGTGAAAATTGACGATATAATAATAATGAAAACAGTAAAATAAGTATAGCAACTGCAATAACAATTATAAGAAGGATAGTTTGTTGTTGTCGTTTGGTGTGTTCTTCTCGCAATTTAAGTTTTTGATTTTCATTAATTTGTTCCAATAATTTTATGTCTGATTCAAATTCAAGTTCTGCAATTCTTTGGAGATTTCTGTCTTGTGCAATTTTTTCTTTTGTTGTATTGTATAATTCAAAGTAATTGAGACTTTTTTCGAAATTTCCTTTTTCTTTATAAAAATCATATAATTTGTAACTTGTTTCTTGTATAAGATTTCTGTTATGACTTTTTTGAGCATAGATAAGTGCTTGTTCCAGATGATGTATTGTTTTTTCTGTGTTGTTTTGTTTTTCAAATAGTTCAGCAATATTGTTTTCTGTATGTGCCAACCCGTTTATATCGTTTATATTTTGTTGAATAGAGAGGGCTTTTGTGTATTGTGTATAAGCTTGTGAGAATTTTTTTTGTTCTCTGTAGAGATTGCCGGTATAGTTGGTGATTCGTGCTATAGATTTAGAATTGTTGAGTGTGGTGTATATTTCCAGTGCTTTTGCATAAAATTCTTGTGCTTTGTCAAATAGAAGTGTGTCTTTATATGTAATTCCTATTCTTTCGTATAATGAGAAGCCATTAATAATAAGTTAAAAAAGTCGGATGAGAATTTGTTCCTGATTCCGGCACAAAGGGTTATGTCTATTTTAAATGGTTG
>JAWOEL010000075.1:0-10010 GCA_046482735.1 Bacteroidales bacterium
GCCGGTATAGGCATAGGAAAAATTGGTGGTGCAGCAATGGAAGCAATTGCACGTCAACCAGAAGCTGCAGGTAAAATTCAAACTGCAATGATTATTGCTGCGGCACTTATTGAAGGTGTTGCGTTATTTGCTGTGGTTGTAGCACTTATTGGTTAAAAATGTATTGTTCTCAATGCGGTTGGCATTGAGAACAATTTTTTTGAATGTTAAAAATAAAACCTATGGATTTAATTACTCCTGATTTTGGACTAGTTTTTTGGACAACAGTTATTTTTTTGGTACTGTTAATTTTGTTGAGCAAATTCGCATGGAAACCAATTATGCGTGGTATTGATCAGCGAAATAAATCAATAGAAGAGGCATTGCAGTCTGCTGAAAATACTAAGCAAGAAATGGCACAATTGCAAGCCGAAAATGAAATTATATTACAAAAAGCCAAAAAAGAACGAAATAATTTATTGCAAGAGGCTCGTGATACAAAAGAACAAATGATTGCTCAAGCTCAGCAAGAAGCCCGAGATGAGGCGGATAAAATTATGCAAAAAGCTGTGTCATCTATTGAAGCAGAAAAACAAAAGGCTATTGTAGAATTAAAAAATACAGTTGGAGAATTATCTATAGAAATAGCGGAAAAAATTCTTAAACAGGAGCTGACTGATAAAAAAGTATCGGACAATATTATTTCTCAATCAATCAAAGAATTAAAAATGAATTAATGCAATAAATTTTTGTGTATGAATCATAGTCAAATTGCGGTACGATATGCTAAAGCCTTTTTTCAACTTATGTTGGAAAAGCAGAAATTAGACAGTGTTATTTCTGATGTCCATTTTCTGTACTCTACAATTGATGATATTGAGGAGTTTAGAGATTTATTGCATAATCCTATAATTAAAGTAAGTAAAAAGAAAGATGTTATAGTATCTTTGTTTGAGTCTAAAATATCGAAAGAAACAGTTCAGTTTTTAGTGTTAATTGTAGAACACTCAAGAGAGGCATTTTTGCAAGATATTTTACGAAACTATATCGATATGTATCGGCACTATTCCGGTATAAAAAAGGTTGTAATTCATTCTGCAACTCAATTTTCTACATCCCACATATCTGAAATTACGCAATATGTAAAAGATATTTATAAAACTGATGTCGAATTTGAGGAGTTTGTAGATGAAGATTTGGTTGGAGGATTTGTCTTACGAATAGATGATTTGCAGTTTGATGCAAGTGTTCGGCAAAAAATTAAAAAATTACGAAAAGAATTGCTGTCACAGGCAGTATAAAAATTGGTATAAATAAAATTAATATAAAAATCTATGGCTACTATTAAACCCGCTGAAGTTTCAGAAATATTAAAAAAACAACTGGAAGGATATAAAACTGATGTTGAACTCCAAGAGGTTGGAACAGTATTGCAAGTTGGTGACAGTATAGCTCGTGTTCATGGTCTTACAAATGTTGAGGCAAATGAAATGATTGAGTTTGCTAATGGTACAATGGGAATTGTATTGAATTTAGAGGAAGATAATGTTGGTGCTGTATTGTTAGGGCCTGCTGATGGCATACGTGAAGGTGATGTTGTTAAGAGAACTAAACGTATTGCTTCTATAAATGTTGGTGAAGGGTTATTGGGAAGGGTTGTTAATACAATCGGTGAGCCTCTTGATGGAAAAGGACAAATATCCGGTGATTTACTTGAATTACCATTGGAAAGAAAGGCTCCCGGAGTATTGTTTCGTGAACCGGTTTCTGAACCTCTTCAAACAGGTATTAAATCTATTGATTCTATGATACCAATTGGTCGTGGACAGCGTGAGTTAATTATTGGTGATAGACAAACCGGTAAAACAGCTATAGCAATTGATACGATAATTAATCAAAAAGAATTTTATGATAAGGGTGAACCTGTATATTGTGTATATGTTGCGATAGGCCAAAAAGGTTCTACAGTTGCAAATATTGCCAAAACACTCGAAAAACACGGTGCTTTAGATTATACGGTTATTGTTTCGTCTACTGCATCTGATCCTGCTGCTTTGCAATTTTATGCTCCGTTTGCTGGTTGTGCTATTGGTGAGTTTTTTAGAGATACCGGACGGCCTGCTTTGATTATATATGATGACTTATCAAAACAAGCTGTTTCGTATCGTGAGGTATCTTTATTGTTGCGTCGTCCACCGGGTCGTGAGGCATATCCGGGCGATGTCTTTTATTTGCACTCTCGTTTGCTTGAACGTTCTGCAAAAATTATTAATTCTGATGAGGTTGCAACGCAAATGAATGATGTGCCGCCGGCTTTGCAGGGTAAGATAAAAGGTGGTGGGTCGTTAACGGCTTTACCTATAATTGAAACGCAAGAGGCCGATGTTTCTGCATATATTCCTACAAATGTAATTTCTATTACCGATGGTCAAATCTTTTTGGAGTCTGATTTGTTTAATGCAGGTATACGTCCTGCGATTAATGTTGGTATTTCTGTATCTCGTGTGGGAGGGAGTGCCCAAATTAAGTCAATGAAACGTGTGGCTGGTACCTTACGTGTAGATCAGGCTCAGTATCGTGAGTTAGAGGCTTTTTCTAAATTTGGTTCTGATTTGGATGCTGCTACTACGGCTGTTCTGGAAAAAGGAAAGCGTAATGTTGAATTATTAAAGCAAGGTCAATATTCACCTATGTCTGTAAAACATCAGGTTGCGGTTATTTATTTAGGTACACAAGGTTTGCTTCAGGATGTACCAATAGATAAAGTGATAGATTTTGAAAAGGAATTTCTTGATTATCTTGATTTAAAACATGCTGATGTTCTTGAGAAAATTGCTCAGGGACAATATGATGAGTCTATTACATCAGTGTTGGATTCTGTTTGTAAAGAATTATCTGCAAAATATCAATAATTGTATAATTGAAACTATTTGTTGAATGGCCGGAATTAAAGAAATACGTACCAGAATAGCATCTGTAATTAATACGCAAAAAATTACCAGTGCTATGAAAATGGTGTCTGCTGCTAAATTACGTAAAGCTCAGCTTGCGGTAAGTCAGATGCGGCCGTACGCTGCTAAATTACAAGAAATATTACAGGTTATAAGTTCGCAATTGTCTGATGGTGAAAATACAAGTGTGTATACGCAAACTCGTTCAGAGGAGAAGGTTGTAATTGTTGCAATTGCTTCAAACAGTGGTTTATGTGGCGGTTTTAATGCTAATATCTGTAAAAAAGTTATTTCGGTAATGCATGAGCTTTCAGCACAGGATATTGATGTGTATGCTATTGGAAAAAAAGCTGTTGAGGGCTTAACTGTACGTGATGTTTCTCCGTCAAAAAGTTTTATTGAAATATATGATAATTTTTCTTTTGAAGAGGTTTCTCGTATTTCCGGTGAATTAATGGAAATGTTTGTTCATGAAAAGGTTGATAAGGTTATATTAGTATACAATAGTTTTGTTAATGCTGCCAGCCAAAATGTTACTCAAGAGCAATTCTTGCCGATAGTTCAGTCTGTTGAGTCAGATAATGATGATGTCCAGTTTGAAAATGATTATATTTTTGAACCGTCGAAAGAGTATATTGTTGAGGAGTTAATACCTCGCTCACTCAAAATTCAATTTTTTAGTGCTATGCTCGATTCTATAGCATCGGAACATGGTGCTCGAATGACTGCTATGCATCAGGCAACTGATAATGCTACCGATTTATTGCGCAATTTACGTCTTGATTATAATAAAGCTCGGCAGGCTTCTATAACTAATGAAATTTTGGAGATAGTAAGTGGTGCAAATGCTTTAGGATAAGTTGGCGGTTGTTATTTTACACATCGAATTATAATCAATAATTGCTAAAATATATAGAGATGTTTATTTTATGAGTTTCTTTTGTATAGTAGTTTCTCGAATCATGGCATTCTTTCTGTTATATAAATGGAGCTGTAAGGTATGAGCTTTGAAAATTATAAAATAACAATATGAATAAATATTTTGTGTATGTTTTAGCTTTTCTCATTTCTATATGTGCTTCGTGTACTAAAGATTCTGTGCAATCTGAAGATAGGTCCCATCTCTATTACCCATTACAAAAGGGAAATAAATATGTATATAAAGTAACGTATATACAGATTGATAAACCAACAGAAATTAATGATACGGTTGAATATATGCTCCGCGAACAAATTGTTGCTGTTTTTATTGATACATTGCAGTATGAAACGTATGTTGTACAACAAGATTCTGCTGTTTCTGATTCTACTCCATGGATTCCGGTCAGACAAATTGCCGTACGTCGCGAAGGAAATGAGTTGGTGCGTTTAACCAATAATTGTGAAAAACTTGTGCTTCAGTTTCCGGTTAGTTATCGTATGTCATGGGATGTACATGTATATAACGGTGAAGATGAACAATTAGCTACCTATACAGATATTCATACTAAGTATGAGTCGTCTGAATTTTCTGCCGATTCATCTGTTACTGTAGAGCGGGCAAATTTTAAATCGTTGTATTCTTACGTGTATCATACTCAAACATATGCATTCAATGTGGGCTTGTGTGCACAAACTGATATAGATATTGAATCGCAACCATCTCAAAATAACGGAAGTGTCGATTTGAGTCTGCCAATTGAGCAAAGAGTTACCTATGGATATTTTAAATATTATAATTTAGTTTCATTTTCAGGAAATTAATAACATGAATGTCTTCTTAATTTGTTTATCTGTGTTTTGCGGACAAGTTCAACATACAGTTTTTCCCGGTTCTTCTCATATATCTTATATGGGACGGTTTAATATGTCTGATACTGCCGAATATATATGTTCATACCCTGCTAGTACTATTTCTGTGCGCACCAATTCGCGTAATATATCGGCATATCTTACCGATTATGCTCATGATTCACTACAGACTAATTATGTGGAGATAATAGTTGATGATTCTGTGTATAAAACTATACAATTAAATCCTCATATACCCGATACAATATATGATATTGCTGCTTTTGATGAACGCAGGTTTCGAACTATATCAATTGTGAAACGTACAGAAGGACACATAGGAAATATTGGCTTTTCCGGTTTTGTGTGTGAAGCTAATTCGGAATTTGAACCTGTTGTTACACCTAAATTATCTTTATTGTATATTGGGAATTCTATAACTTGTGGATATGGAAATGAGGCTGTACATGCTGATGAGGAATTTTCTGCTCGTACAGAAAATGCATATATGTCTTATGCTGCTATTGCAGCGAGAATATTAGAGGCATCTTATCATCTAATAGCATATTCGGGTAAAGGCATATACAGAAATTGGGCAGATACTGTATTTAAACAAGATTGTATGCCTGAAATTTTTAATAGAACATATGCTCTCAAACCTTCACCACAATGGAATCATGCGGCATATGTGCCGGATGTAATCATAATAAATTTAGGTACTAATGATTTTAGCCCTCCATTAGGGGCAGATAAAACTACTTTTGTTTCTGAATATATACAGTTTTTACAGGATCTCATGCAACATTATCATGCTGTTCCTATAGTATTAATTTCTAGTCAAATGCTGGGAGGCGATGAGCGAAAAAAGCAGATTCTTTGGTTGCATGAAATACAGTCGAAAATGGCAAGCGATTTAGTTTCTGTATGTGAATTATCGCAGCAGGGAGATGTTGGTTTTGGGGCAGATTGGCATCCAAATAGGGCTCAGAATAAAATTAATTCTGCAGAGTTGGTAAATTTTTTACAGAATAATATCTTATCTGTAAAATAATTTTAATGTTATCAATTTGTGTATCTTTACTTATTATTTAATTAAAATATGTACATGCTTATGAAAAAAAGTCTTATTTATTTGATATCAGGTATGTTTGTACCGTTTTTGATGTTTTCGCAATCTGATAATTCTTCAGATAAAGTGTCATCAACTTTTATGTCTGCCGGTGAAAAACGAGCCAAAATTATATTTCAAGGTGGATATTATATGAGTAACAATGCATATAATGATATAAAAGCAGGTGAAAATCTTTCATTGGATTTTTTGTATATGCTGACCGGAAAATGGTCTTTGGGACAGCATATGAGTTTTGGCAAGAATAGATATTATGAAACACAGCGTACAAATATGCCATTATATAATTTAGATTCAGATAATACTAATGCAGATGTCTATACTGTTCAGGTTGGCTTAAATGTAGGATATACGTATCCCTTATCTCGCTTGCTTTCGGTATCTGCTTTTTCGGGTATTTCGACTTATTTCGAAACTATTATGTATCCCGTAATGGGTGATTATTTAAGAACTGATGATATATGGGTTGGGTATAAACAAGAAACTCAAACAGTATGTGCGGTGCCCTTTTTGGCAAGTATACAGTATATTGCTAATGATTTTCTCGAAATTGGTGTGAAAGGTGGTATATATGTATCACCAAAAGATGATGTTTCTGTTTTGGGAGCACATTTTGGACCTGAGTTAATTTTTAAATTGTAATAGAATTTATGCCCTTTTTTTCAATTGTGTTACCTACATATAACAGGGCACATATGTTGCCTCAGGCAATACAAAGTGTTTTGCGGCAAACATATGAAGATTTTGAACTGATTATAGTCGATGATGCATCAACAGATATTACCCAGCAGGTGGTAGCACAATTTAGGGATAAAAGAATACTTTATATTAAAAATAGTATCAACTTAGAACGGTGTCAATCTCGTAATATTGGAATAGAACATGCACATGGAACGTATATATGTTTTTTAGATAGCGATGATTATCATTTGCCGCATCATTTGGAAACAATACATGCTGCAATTCATTCATCTGCGACTCCTGAGGCTCTTTTTTTTACAAATGCTTATGATGAGCAAAGTGGTGTACAGACTGAACGAACATGTCCACCTATTGAGAATTATAATTTGTTTCATTATATCGTTACCTATACATTTAATCCTCAACGTATGTGTGTACATGCAAATATTGCAAAGCACATTCAATTTGATCCCGAGGTGTATGTGTGTGAAGATGTGGATTTTTCCGCACGGATAGCCCGACATTATCCGGTAATACAAATTCCTTATCGAACGACGGTGTATGTTAACCATCCTGAATCGTTTACCGGTGGTGATTCACAAAAGGCCTTTAAAGAATTAGAAAATTACAGACGCATTTTTACTAAAAAAGACTTACGAAAACATATTCCAACGCAATCTAAGTGGCGTTTATATAGCATGTGTTATTTTCATATAGCATTATACTATCAAAGAATGCATCTTTATGTTCAAATGTATTATGCTATTATTCGTTCATTTTTGTTGTATCCTCCTGGGTATAATCGAAAGACGAATAAGATATTGTGTGCCTTAGCGTGTAAGGGAATGTTTAAGGATATGTAGTTTTGTGTAGTTCTGTTATTCTTATACACAACGAACTGCCTGTCCACTTTACATGTCATTGCGAGTGTAACGAAGTGGAGCGTGGCAATCTCAGGCAATGAAAAACGACATTAAATAACCTACAGTGCAAGTGCACGAGATCCTCACATTCCGCTTCGCTCCATTCAGGATGACGTGCTTCGAATGAATGTGAATAATGGTTAATTATCAATCCGCTAAAGCGAGACACGTGGTTAATTGTTAGATGCTCTGTGGTTCTCTGTGTTCTTTCCGTTACAAATCGGACACCGTGTGGTGAAAAATCTGTGTCAATCTGCGAAATTCGCCAAGGCGGAACATGTCTGTGGTGACTATAGGTATGAGATATTAGATATGAAATATTTAGTTTTGAATGCTTGAGTGATGAATGCTTAATAGATATGTCAGACATGAGATTTATCACCTTGTATTATCAAATTTTCGCAAAAATAAATAATCGGTAAATAAATGATGCGTATGAGAAATATTCTCAATTTTTTTTATACATTTGCATTGAATGAGAAATATTCTCACAAACACAAATAAAAATGATTATAGAATTTACAGTTGGAAATTTTTTGTCGTTTAAGGAAAATAAAACCTTATCTTTAGAAGCTACAAATATTACAGAACACAAAGATTCTACTTTTAAAACCGGCACATTTAAGCTTTTGAAAAGTGCTGTTTTGTATGGTGCAAATTCAAGTGGTAAATCTAATTTTATTAAAGCTATGTCTACAATGAAAAGAATTGTTATGACATCTGTTGAAAAAACATCTGCATCAAAATTAGAAATTGTACCGTTTTTACTAAATACAAGTACTGAGAACAAACCAACATTTTTCGAATTAGTATTCTTGATTGATAATATAAGATATAGATACGGATTTGAAATTGATAACAAATCAATTCATGGAGAATGGTTGTTTAAATTGGAAAAAGGTAGTGAAATACCTTTTTTTATCAGAGAAGAAAAAGGTATTGGTGTTACAAAATACTTTAAAGAAGGTCATGGTTTAGAAGCAAAGACAAGAGAAAATGCATTGTTTCTTTCTGTTGTTGATCAATTTAATGGTGAAATTGCTGCAAAAATTATGCGGTGGTTTGACAATTGGGCTACAATTTCTGGTTTAAGTCATGATAATTATAGAAGTGTAACTTTTTCTCTGCTTGATAAAAAGATATCAAAAGAAAGGCTTTTAGATTTTTTTAAAGATTTAGATTTAGGGTTTGAACAAATTAAATTCAGAAAAGAAAAATTTCATGAAAGTATTTTACCTAGTGATTTGCCAGCAGAAATTGTAGATGATATTATTCATGATTTACAAGGTAAAACTATTGCCCGAATTAATACTGTTCATAATAAATATGATAAAAAGGGTAAAAAAGTTGGACTCAAAGACTTTGATTTACGAGAACAAGAATCTTCAGGAACAAATAAAGTTTTTGATATTTCCGGACCAATTTTTGCAACTTTAATTGGAGGTGGTGTTCTTGTTATTGATGAATTAGACGCAAAGCTTCATCCTTTGATGACTGCAGCAATTACCAATTTGTTTAATTCTCCCGAGTTTAACACAAATAATGCTCAATTGATTTTTGCAACTCATGATACAAATCTATTATCGTATGGCAAATTTAGAAGAGACCAGATTTATTTTTTGGAAAAAGATAAATACGAAGCAAGTGATTTATATTCATTAATTGAATATAAAGAGGAAGATTCTAATACAAAAATCAGAAAGGACAGATCTTTTGAGAAAGATTATATTAACGGAAGATATGGAGCAATTCCTTTTATTGGAAATTTTGAAGAACTTTTAAGAGAAAATGGCTAATAAAATAAAAATTGATAATGCTGTTCTTAAAAGACGGACAAGGACAGAACAGAAACGTAAAACCGAATTTAAATCAAAACGAAAGTTTTATTTAATTGTAAGTGAAGGCGAAAAGACTGAACCAAATTATTTTGAATCGCTAAAATCTTCTTTGCCAAAAGGTGTTTTAGAGTTAATCAATATTGATATTGATGGAACAGGAAAAAATACGTTATCTCTTATAGAAGAAGCAAAAAAATTGCGAAATAAATATGAAGAAAAATATCTCAGGAAAATAGATAAGGTTTGGGCTGTCTTTGATAAAGATAGCTTTTCTGCTAAGAATTTTAATAATGCTATAAATAAAGCTGAAAATGCAAAGCCAAAAATAAATTGTGCTTGGTCAAATGAGGCATTTGAACTTTGGTATTTATTGCATTTTCATTTTTATAATACAGGCATTTCTCGTCAACAATATCAAATATTAATTGAAAGAGAAATAAATAAAGCAGCTAAAGGGATTGACTTTACATACAAAAAAAATTCTAAGGATATGTTTTTGCTTTTAAATAAATATGGTAGTCAAGAAAAGGCAATTAAAAATGCGAAAAAACTTGAAAATTTGTATTTTGATAAAAGTTTTTCAAACCATAATCCTTGTACAAAAGTACATAAACTGATTACTGAGTTGAATGAATTAACAGAAAAATATACTGCTCAACAACAATTATAAATAGTAGTCAACTATATTCAGGCATTGACACTTTGCCTTATGCCTTATGCCTTTGTCAATGCCTTGTGC
>JAWOEL010000024.1:0-9481 GCA_046482735.1 Bacteroidales bacterium
TTTCTGCTCACACCTGAGGCAGGCCTCACTGGTAAACCTCTTTTTCATCCCGGTCGAAAAGCCAGCACCGCCGCGACCCCTAAGGCTGGAATTAACCATCTCGTCTATTATCTCCACCGAGGTGCAGGTGAGGGCTTTCTCCGCTGCCTTATAACCACCTGAAGCCAGGTAATCATCGACGCTTCGGGGATCGATCATCCCCACATTTTTAAGAGTAATCCTTGTTTGCTCAGCCACTTTATTTGCTTTTATATTTATCGATAAGTGATGCTATCCTCTCTTCGTCAAGCATACCGTAAATCTTCTCATTTATCATCATCACCGGCGCTATATGGCACTGACCCAGGCATTCCGTCAGCTCCAGGGTGAACATCCTGTCCTTCGTAGTTTGCCCGATATCAACTGAAAGAATTTTCTTCAGTGCATCAACAAGGTTCACCGAGCCTTTCATATCACATACCGGCGAATTGCAGGCCCTGATAATATACCTGCCCCTGGGTTTGATACTGAACATTGTGTAATATGTTGCCACCCCGTAGACATGGCTCAGCGTTGTGTTGAGATAAGATGCAGCCGACCTCAGATCATCATCATCGAGGTAGTTATAGGGATTATTATCCTGCAGGGCATGTAATATACCCAGCATATTATCATGGGCGCGATTGAATTGTTGAAGTATCTCAGTTCTTTTCATCTCTGATCATTGAATATCACATTTCCGTTTTCTCTATTTTGATGGCACAGACCTTTGTCTCCGGTATCTTGGCTACGGGGTCCACTGCACATATTGTCAGCTCATTGGTACGGGCATCGGTAAAGTGGAATGTCAGCGAGGCCACCCCTTCAGGGCATATACCTGTTATGTTGACTTTCACTTTTATATCACCGCGCCTTGATCTTACCGACACCATATCTCCCTCTGCCAGACCCATCTTCTCAGCATCCGCCGGGTTAAGTCGCAGGTACTCCGTCCCTTCTATATCCTTTAGTCCGGCCACCCTGCCTGTCATTGTGCTGGTATGGTAATGATAGAGGCTCCTGTCCGTTGTCAGCAACAGCGGGTATTCCTTATCTGGCAGCTCAACGGACACCTTATACCCTGAATTTAGTTCTAACACATTTGGATTTGCATCATTTCAATATATATTTACTGATGCAAATGGATGTTCAGATACCTCTGATGTTGTGAGTATTGAGGTTCAATCTCGACCTACTGTTTCTATAAATGATATAGGTCCGTTTTGTGTGAGTGATCAGGGAGAAAGACTATCTGCTGATGTTTCTGTTTTGGATGAACCAGATGCAACTTTTGAGTATACGTGGACTGGTGATGTTGATTCTAAGTTAGCTGAGCCAATATTGTCTATATCAGAACCAGGGCTTAAAACTGTTCATCTTGAGGTTGTTGCAGACAATGGTTGTGCTGCTGGTGTGCAAACAAAAGAGATAATGGTTAATGAAAATCCTGTTGCTGAAATTATAACTCAAAATTTGGAAGTATGTGAAATGACAGATTTAGAATTGTCTGCGAATGCATCACAATCAGAAGATGTAGCGTATACGTGGTCTGGTACAGCAGCTACGTATATTTCTCCTTCAACAGGGAAAGATGTAATTTTTAGTGCTCCGGAAGTTACTGTAGAACGAGATTACAAAGCTGTGTTAACTGTTGAAAATACGATAACCGGATGTAATTCGCAAGCAGAAAAATCAATATTAGTACATAATGGTCCTGATGTATCAATAGGAGAGGATATAGAATTATGTATCGGACAAGATACAGTTTTAGATCCATCTATAGATTTTGTTGAGGCACCATTTGAATCACGTTGGGTTTTAGATACTACAGAATTAAGTAACACAGAGTCTTTAAATCCACGTTTTACGTTACCTGATAATAAATCTTATCAAGTAGGCCTTCGTATTACAGACAAAAATGGTTGTGATGGATATGATGAGCTTACTATTTTGCCATTAGAAAACCCTATAGCAGATGCAGGAATTGATCGTGATGTAGATTGGAATCAAGAATTTGAACTATATGGTGATGCTACCGGTGGAACTCCCGGGTATCAATATATGTGGCAACCTGAAGATTCATTAACAACCTCAAATACAATACAGAATCCATATTCAATTTTACGCAAATCTACTCGTTTTGTATTATATGTAGAGGATGTAAAAGGTTGTTATGATTATGATTCAGTATTGATAACTGTGGTGGGGCAACCTATAGATATTAAGATTGAGCAGCAACCCGAACCATTATGTTTGGGAGATAGTGTAACACTTTCGGCTGTACCTTCAGGTGGTAGTGGAGAATATGCGTATGAATGGTTTAAAACAGCAGATTCGCAAAATGTAATTGATACATCTAAAAACATAACAGTGTATATAGAATCAAATACTGAATTTGGTGTTCGTGTACATTCGCCTGGTGCTCCTGAGTTTGCAACTGCTGTAGCCACAAAGACTATAACAGTAAATTCAAAACCATCCTTAACTGTTATCGGTGGCCCAGCAGTTGATTTATGTTTAGGATCTACGCATATCATTAAACCAAACGTAAACGGAACTCCTGAATATACGTATGAATGGTCTGATGGTAGTCCGATAACTGTTGATACAGAAACATATGAGTTTAATAATTCGCAAACACCGGGAGAACATATTATCAATCTTCAGGTAACTGATGCTCTTGGTTGTGAGGATGATATGGATGTTTCCATAACTGTACATCCGTTACCAATAGTTGATATTACACCTGATGATCCTTATGTGTGTGTTAATGAAGATCTTCTTCTATCTTCTGAAGTTTCTGGTAATGGAACACCGCCATATAGTTATGTATGGAGTTCATCTGCTGGTTCTTCTATCGTTTCTATGGGTGAAAATGCCACGTTCTATAGTGAACAAAGTGGTTCATATCCTGTTTCACTTAAAGTGAGAGATGATTATAAATGTCGTGCAGAGGCTGTTGAATTAGTGGTTGTGAATCCGTACTCTTCATTGTCATTGCCTGAATATGAAACGGTTTGTGCCGGAGATAGTTTGATATTGGAGATAAATCCTGATGATATTCCGGGTGATTATGATATGCAATGGGTTGGTGGAAATACTGAACGAATTATTGATGATTCTGATGTCTTCCATTCTGTTTTCTTAAGCGATGTTCCCGGAGAGTATGAACTTTATTATTCAATAGAGGATCAATATGGATGTCCTCGTATTGATACTATAAATGTAACTGTATATCCACCTGTAACATTGGCTCCAATTGAAAATCAAAGTGCATGTGAAGGTGTTGCACTTAATTTACAGGCAGATTTGGTAGAGGGTGATCCAAATAACACATTATTTTCTTGGAATGGTCAAGTTACTCCTAGTCAAGGTAGAAATACGACATTTAAAACGTCGAATATGGGGACGTATGAGGTAGAGGTGACAGCAGGTGATAATAATTGTTTTGATAAGACCTCTTTTGAAGTAACTGTTCACCCAAATCCACAGGTTGAAATACCGAATGCACCTATTATGCAAGTTGATTATGGTGCACAAGTCACTTTACAAGGCAATATAAGACGTTTCACCTCTGAACCTTATGTGTTTGAGTGGTCTGATCCGTTAAAAATTATTTCTGGTGCTGATTCTGAAACAGCTACAACTAAAGAAATTTTTAATTCTGTTGATTATCAGTTTTCTATAACAGATAAATTTGGATGTTCTGATACTGCTGATATCACATTGCAAACAGAGTTGCTAATTATTGAAATTGTTGTGCCGGAAAACCCGGATGATGATCCGCTTGTTCCGCATAATGAAGTGATTGATCCGGCAGATTTTGATTTGACTCCTGATACTCGTGAAATGTGTATTGGTGATTCAGTTATTCTTATACCACAAATTATTTCAGGAATGTCTGATGATTTAACTTATGAGTGGTATGATGATGATGGTCAATTTATATCTAATACCATAAATATTTTTGTAACACCTGAAGAAAAATATTCATCATATACTTTGAATGTTACCAACCAAGCGGGATATACAGCGAAAGCCTCGTATCGCGTTGTGGCACATCCAAACCCTTCTGCTCATATACAGGTTTATCCTGATTATGATGGAAAATATTATATTGATGATGTTTTTTCTGTTAATGGTTCACCTACCGGTGGTTCTAATATGTATGTTGAACATCAATGGACTGCAGATAATGCTATATTGAATCCGGATGATAAACAAATTACAACAATGAATGTTGAGTCTTTAAATGAGGTGTCGTTAACATATAAAGTTGTTGATAGTAAGGGGTGTGAAGCTGTTGCAACGAAAATATTGCCTATTTCAGAACAACCAGAGGTTAATATTAATGGAAATGAGGCTTGTGAGAATTCTTCTGTTACGTATTCTTTAACAGAAAGCTATCCATCAGGTACCTTGATAGTATGGAATCAATCAGGTGGTGAATTTGAAGGTTCTCATGAAAATGTCGAAGAGGTTTCTGTTCACTGGCCTTCGCCAATTGAAAATGGTGAGGTATGGGTAGATGTGTATCCACCGAATGACAGACCTTTACATGCCGAAATTGATGTAACTGTTGGTGCGTATCCTGATATAGAAATTGGTGGCCCGGTACATGTATGTGTTGATGAGCATGAAAAATATATAGTACAAAATAATAATTCAAATAGTACAAATGTTACGTATTCGTGGAAAATAGCTTCTGATATTGATAATCCGTTAAGTTCTTATTATGATGAGTATTGGGATGGACAAAATGATTCTTTATTACAGAATGTGTCTTCATCTGGTGAGCAGGCTTCTGTTCACTGGAAAAACGAGGGTGACGATAAAGTTGTTGTTATTGCTCGTGAAGGTGGATGCTTTTCTACTGAGGATTTAGATGTGCATGTTCATCCGTTGCCACAACCGGATTTTGAGTATGAATCGGTTGAAAAAGTATTTTTTCAGGATGAAAATGTGTACAGATATACCGATAGTATTTTTGTAGATAAACAGGTAGATTTTTCAAATGTAACATTTGGTGCTTTAGATACTGCTGTTATCAACGATAATGTTTCTTTTTATTGGGACTTTGTCGGAGATGGTGTGTATACAGAAAATGCTTTTAACACAAGTTATAGTTATGATGAGAGCGGTGAGTTTACTGTTAATTTAATGGCTGTTGATGAGCAATGGGGGTGTGAAAATGTAATTGCTAAACCTTTAGTAGTAGTTGCAAATCCAAGTTGTGGTTTGACGTTCCCGAATACTATTACTCCTGATTTGTCGGAAAATGGTGAGTTTTATCCGGTCTATAATCAAGGTGTTCTTGAAAGAGATTATGAATTACGAATTTATAATAGATGGGGTACCTTATTGTGGTCAACGACTGATATTAATGAAACCTGGGATGGTACGTATAAAGGTGAAGTAGCTAAACAAGATGTGTATGTGTATCATTGTAGAGCTGTATGTGAAGATGAAAATCCGGAAACAGGTGAACCAAAAGTTCTCAATATTAAAGGAGATGTAACGGTTATTCGTTAATGATAATGTACTAATTTATATTCAAATACAAAAAAGGGTTAATATATATTAACCCTTTTTTTGTATATAATCTTCTATGTTTTTATATACCTGATTAAATAATCTTTGTAAGGCTTCTGTGCTTATCCAGGCAACATGAGGTGTAATAAGAAGTTTATGCTTTATGTCTTTTTGTAGTAGAGGTGAGTCAGCAGGAATAGGTTCTTTTTCGAGGACATCTAAACAGGCACCAGCAATTTTATTTTCTTTGAGAATTGTTGCTAAATCTTGTTCGTGAATTATTCCCCCGCGACCTACATTTATAATAATAGCGTGTTTTTGCATATGTTGTAACGATTCATAAGCCAGTAAATTTTTTGTTTTTTCGTTTAGTGGAGCATGAATTGATATAACATCAGAGGTCTTGAGTAATTCTTCCAGAGTGTCACATTGGTGATATGTCGCGGAGTTGTTCTTTCCTGATGTAGAAAAGTATTGAATAGTGCTGCCAAACGCTTTTGCTATACTTGCAACTCGTTTACCTATAGTTCCCAGACCAATAATACCCCATGTTTTGTTTTGTAGTTCCCAATATGAAGGACCAAAATGTGTAAAAATATGTGATGATGCGTATGCACCTGACAATACATAGTTGCTGTAATATTCAGTTTGATGCATAAAGCTAAGCAATAGTGCAAAAGTATGTTGTGCTACGCTTTCTGTGGAATATCCAGCAACATTTTTCACTGTTATATTATGTTTGTGAGCATAATCTAAATCTACATTATTCATTCCGGTAGCTGTGAGACAAATTAATTCAATGTTTGAATTACTAAGAATTTCTTTATCAAGGATAACTTTATTGGTTATAATGATAGAGGCATTTCCAATTCGTTTTAAGCGTTCTTCGGGGCGAGTTGTGTCGTATATTTTTACTGTTCCAAATGTGTTAAATGGTTCAAATATAGATGTGTCACCCATAGTATCAGCATCTAATACAACAATAGAGTGTTTTTTCATATGTTTATTTTGTTTGAATTCCTGAATATGTTATTCTGTCTTGTATCGACCGGGCAAGAGTAGCTTCATCAGCGTATTCTAAATCGTTTCCGACCGATACACCTCGTGATAGCATAGATATTGTAACAGGGAAATCCTGAAGTTTCTTGTAAATATAGTAACTTGTTGTATCTCCTTCTATTGTAACCGGGAGAGCAAATATAATTTCGGAAACAGCATCTTCTTTAACTCTTTTTATGAGTAAATCTATTGTTAAATTTTGAGCACTTATTCCTTCCATAGGTGAGATTATGCCTCCTAATACATGATATACGCCCTTATATTGACCGGTGTTTTCTATTGCTAACATGTCTTGTAAATTCTCGACTACGCAAACTATGTGTTTGTTTCGTAATGGGTTTGAACATATTTCACATATTTCAGAATCTGAAATTGTGTGGCACGATGAGCAATAATTTATGTTTTTGCGAACATTTATAATAGCTTCGCCTAATGTTTGTGCATATGCTTCATTTTGTTTAAGAATATGCATAACCAATCTCGTAGCAGTTTTATTTCCTATGCCCGGCAGTTTCGCTATAGCATGTACTGCATGTTCAAATACTTTTGACGGAAAGTACGTATCCTGCATTAATGTGTCGTTTTTGAATAGTTTAAGTGAGGTGCAATGCATCCTTTTTGTATAAGACGATCTTGTTCTTCTGATGTTAAATCAAAAAAACCTTTAAGTACAGAACGACATTCACTGGTTTTGCATAAGCATTGTTTATTTGTATGTTCAGGTGTTAAGTGTGTTTCTGTTGTTGCGTAGTCAAATGTTATTTCTTCACCTTTTGCAATACTTTCTGTTGATATAAGAACTACATGTCCATATCCATCATTACTTTTGTATGAAGTCCACATATAACTATTGGGCTTGCATGCATGGTTTGCATATATTCCAAAATCTCCTATTTCCAGATGTTTATCACATCCTACTTGAATTGAGTTTTTGGTACGTTGCCCAGAGGCTTTATCTTTGTATGAAAATATTATGGTGTTCTCAGGTATTGTATCAATTGCAATAAGTCCTTTTTCGTTAGGAATAATTACACTTGTACTTATAATAACCGAATCGTTTCGGTAATCAGATATTTCTGAAGAATTTCCTACTTGATGTAATAACATCTCGTGAATATCTATACGATCAAATATCATACACGTTTGTTTATAATTTTTACTAAATTACCACTTACTATTACCAAACCTTTATATAATAAAAAGGAGTTATTAAAAAAATATTAACAATCGATTGTTGATAACTTTTGTGAGAAACAATAATGATGTACGGGCGATTATTATTAGTGTTGAGAATTGTTTTTTTAGTGGTTACCTTTGCATAATTATTCTGAATTATAGTATATCGAGTGTTTATTTTTGTGACGCATTATTGTTTTTACAAAACTGCTATTATTTTTGTGTAGATATTTTAGGTAAAATACCTGAAGGCAATGTGATTTTTCTTAGGTTAAATTAATATTGAAATCAGGGTAATAAATAAAAGTATGTATTTTGTAATTTCAAAGTTGTTTTATTTTTTGTTAACTCCGGTTATTTGGTTTATAGCATTATTAATATTTGCATTGGTGGCACAAAATAATAAACGAAGAAGACGTATATTAATTATTAGTACGGTCTTTATATATGTTATATCTAATTCGTTTATTGTAAATGAAGCGGTAAAAGCATGGGAGGTGCAAACTGTGCATGTTGATTCGCTAGCATCATATAAGTATGGTATAGTCTTGGGAGGTTTTAATACCTATGACCCATATTATGAACGGGTTAATTTCAACAAAGCTTCTGATAGATTATGGCAGGCTCTTTTATTATATAAAAAGGGTATAATACACAAAATTTTAATATCCGGTGGTGAAGGGCGTATTATAAAACAAGGCTATGCGGAGAGTGATATTACTAAAGATTTTTTAATTCAACTAGGCATTCCAGCTTATGATATTGTTGTGGAAAATAAATCTCGAAATACGTATGAGAATGCTTTATATACAGCCCGGAAGTTAGGTAGTGAAAAATATTCACATCGTTGTTTGTTGATAACATCTGCAATTCATATGAAACGTGCGGAAGCGTGTTTTGCTCATGCAGGTGTTCAGTGTGACATGTTTAGTACAGATAGAATAGCGGGACATACAAAATTTATTTTTGATTATTGTTTTATACCGAGTTTTGCTGCTATTGAAAACTGGCGTCTTTTAATTCGTGAAATGGTGGGCTTTGTTGTGTATAGAGTAAATGGGTATATATAACATGGTTTCAAGTGTTTAAATGGCAGGTGATTACATGCTGCGTGTAGTGCATGTATTATTTGTTATAAGTCTGTAGGTTTGAATAATGACAATTACATCAATTTCAGATTACTATACTTGTATTCAAACATTGTTATGATTAGATTATTGCGTGTAATTTTATCGGGGGAAAAATATTTGATTCAAAAAAATATAAAAATGTATGGTTTCGCATTAAAAAAAAAGTATATTTGCATCGCAATTAGCAGGGCTCCGTAGCATAACTGGATAGTGCACCTGACTACGGATCAGGAGGTTAGGGGTTCGAATCCCTTCGGAGTCACCATAAAAGGTTATACATAATTTGTATAGCCTTTTTTTATATCCCCCCAATTGACTTTTGTATACTAACGTGAGTTCGATATGATTTTTGAGTTCAGATCGCTTAGAAATAGGAAGATTCGATTAAAAATAATGAGTATTATCGGGATAAATCGAATTATTTTTAAGAAGAAGATTGCTGTTTATAAGCGTTTCATTGATTGCTTTGTGTAAAATATTGAATATGTGCGTTACATCTCTTCATCTTATCCCGATAAGATTCATCGATTTGCCTTAATCTTCAACATTTTACATCAACCTGAACT
>JAWOEL010000149.1:0-31853 GCA_046482735.1 Bacteroidales bacterium
GGAAATTCAACTATTCCGAATGTTAGTTATACCTGGAGTTCGGGAGAAACAACTCAGGAGATAACTGTTGCGAAATCCGATACATACAGTGTTACGGTAGAAGCAATAAACTGCCCGTCTGTTACTGATGACATAACAATTACTTCAAGTTTACTTACGGTAATTGGAGACACTTTGTGCGAACCGGGAACGGCTTCATTACAAATTGTGGGAGCTGATAATTATGCTTGGTATGACACTGAAATTGGTGGAGCAGTGTTGGAAACCGGATATACATATAGTCCGACAGTAACAGAAACAACCACATTTTATGCCACAGAAACAGGTGGTTTTGCCGGTGCTTTAGGAAAGACCAGTCAAGGTACGGGAGAAGCTTGGTCTATGGGAGATGGTTTTGATAGTGAAGATAAAATGAATAAGGTTACTGTTCTACAAACACTAACTTTGGAAAGTGTTGCGGTATATGTTTTGGATAATAATACCGATGTTACAATTAATATGACTCAAAAAGGAGAGGTGGTTCACACGGCAACTGTTACCGGTTTGTCAATCGGAAAACAAACAATTCCACTCAATTTTCTACTTACTCCGGGAGAATATTTGATTGATGCTGTGGGTACAAACGGTGCAATTTCATTTGAAGCATCTGATGCAAATTTTCCGTATACCTATCCCGATTATATTTCTTTTACCTATAATATAAGTTGGCAAAGCGATTGGTATGGTTTCTTTTATGACTGGAAAATATTTATCGGCTCTGCTTGTGCCCGTACTCCTGTTCATGCGGTTATAGATGCGAATAACCCGTCTTGTTTTGGAGAGCAAAGTCAGGAAATTGTGTTGCAGCCCGGATGGAATTTGATTTCGACGTATATTGATGCTCCTGATAATTCTATTGAAACGTTATTTGCCACACTTGACGTAGAGGTTATAAAAAATTCGTCGGGTTTTTGGAAAAAAGGACAGGAGCCGCAATTTAATAGTATTTCTACTATAGAAGCGGGTGAGGGGTATTTGGTGTATATGAATGCTTTGGAAACACTTTCAGTAAGTGGAACCGCTATTGAAGAAACGCTTTCTGTTCCACAAGAAAATGGCTGGTTGCTTATAGGATGTCCGTTTAAAAACACGACTTTATTGGATGCTTATTTTAATTCTTCTAATTGTTCGGTAATTAAAAATTTCGAAGGTTTTTGGGAACCCGAGGCTGCATTGCCAAGTATATCTGAGATGATACCCGGTAAGGGATATTATTTTATGAGATAATTATAGTTGATTTTCTTATAATAAAAAAGGGAACATACAGATAATATGTTCCCTTTTTTTGTATTTATAGAATCTGTCAAAACAGGATTATCTCATTTTTTTGTATGCATTTATCAGTCCATTTGTCGAACAGTCGTGCGAAGAAACTGTTTCGTTTCCGGAAAGTTCGGGTAAAATAGCGTTTGCTAATTGTTTACCCAATTGTACTCCCCATTGGTCGAAACTGAAAATGTTCCAAATAATGCCTTGCACAAATATTTTGTGTTCGTATAGTGCGATAAGTGAACCAAGTGTGCGTGGCGTAATTTGTTTAACCAAAATAGAATTTGTTGGTCTGTTTCCTTCAAATACCATAAATGGCAACAATTCATCAATTTCTTCTTCAGATTTTCCGCTTTGTTTGAGTTCTTCACGAACCTGTTTGTCAGTTTTTCCCATCATCAAAGCCTCGGTTTGAGCAAAGAAGTTTGATAATAATTTTTGATGATGATCACCCAATGGGTTATGACTTTGTGCCGGAGCTAAGAAGTCGCAGGGGATTATTTTTGTTCCCTGATGTATAAGTTGATAAAAGGCATGTTGACCATTTGTTCCGGGTTCTCCCCATATAATTGGACCTGTTTGGTAATTTACCTTTTTTCCGTTACGGTCTACATATTTTCCGTTACTTTCCATATTTCCTTGTTGGAAATATGCTGCAAATCTGTGCATATATTGGTCGTATGGTAAAATGGTCTCGGTTTCTGCTTCGTAAAAATTATTGTACCATATGCCGATAAGTGCTAAAATCACCGGAATGTTTTTTTCAAATGGTGTTTGTGAAAAATGATTATCCATAGCATGAGCACCTTCCAATAATGATTCGTAATTTTCGAATCCGATTGTACACGCAATTGAAAGTCCAATAGCAGACCACAGAGAGTAGCGACCACCAACCCAGTCCCAGAATTCGAACATGTTTTTGGTGTCAATGCCAAATTCAGAAACCGCTTTTGCATTTGTAGATAGTGCAACAAAATGATTTTTTACGGCATTTTCGTCCTGTGCTTTTTCCAAAAACCATGCTTTTGCAGATTCTGCATTTGCCATAGTTTCTTGCGTGGTAAATGTTTTTGATGCAACTATAAACAATGTAGTTTCCGGGTTTAGACCTTTGAGTGTTTCAGCAATATGAGTACCGTCTACATTTGATACAAAATGAGCATTGATATGTTCTTTTTTGTATGGTTTGAGAGCCTCTGTCACCATAAGCGGACCTAAATCAGAGCCACCAATACCGATATTTACAATGTCGGTAATTTCTTTTCCACTATAACCTTTCCATGAACCAGAAATAATTTCTTCAGAGAATTCTTTCATTTGTGCCAATACCCGGTTTACCTCCGGCATTACATCTTCCCTGTCCGAATATATCGGTGTGTTTGAACGGTTTCGAAGAGCAACGTGTAGTACCGATCGGTCTTCTGTTTTGTTTATTTTTTCTCCGGAAAATTCAGCTTCTATAGCTTCAGACAGTTGACATTCTTTAGCTAATTGAATTAGCAATGAAAATACTTTTTCGTCTACAATGTTTTTTGAAAAGTCTACCAATATATCTTCAAATGATAAAGAGAAATCAGAAAAACGATTTTTGTTGCTTTCAAACAAATCCTTCATTTCTGTTTGTTTGAACTCAGCAAAATAGCTTTGTAATTCTTTCCAGCTTTGAGTAAAAGTAGGATTAATTTTAGGTAACATAAGTTATATATTTAATTAATACTTAAACGTTAAATTGATGCAAAAATAGTTTTTTTATTGAATTATGGATTTTTTAATTTATAAAAAACAATTATATTTTTGTAATAAACCAGCCATTTCTATCTGCAATTCCTGAGCTTTTTGAGCTGCTGTATCGGCAAATGTTTTTCCTGTGTCGGCAAAAATAATTCCGCGTGATGAGTTTACCAGCAATCCGCAGTCTTTGGTTATACCGTATTGTGCTACATCTTGCAGGCTGCCTCCCTGGCTACCAATTCCGGGAACAAGGAGAAAGTGATGTGGGATGATTTTTCGTATAGACTGGAGCATTTCTGCTTTGGTTGCACCAACTACATACATCATATTCGTATCGTTTCCCCATTTCGATGAGGTTTCTAATACTTCTTGATATAATGGTTTGCCATTTTGTGATGTATTGAATTGAAAATCAAAAGCACCTTGATTTGAGGTGAGAGCAAGTAATATTAACCATTTGTCCGGATAGGTTAAAAATGGCTGAACCGAATCGTAACCCATGTATGGAGCAACCGTTACCGAGTCGAAATTTATGTGTTCAAAGAAGGTATGTGCATACATTTTTGAGGTATTTCCAATATCACCTCGTTTTGCGTCAGCAATAAGGAAAATGTCGGGATATTCGGAGCGAATATATGATACCGTTTTTTCTAAACTCTGCCATCCGGAAATACCGTTTGATTCATAAAATGCTATATTGGGTTTATATGCGATAGTGTATTTTGCAGTTGCATCTATAATTGCCTTATTAAATGCAAATACTGGGTCAGCTTCATGTAAAAGATGTTGGGGGAGTTTTGAATACTCACTGTCGAGACCAACACAGAGGAAACTTTGCTTGTTTTGTATGTGTTGTATAATATCTTGTTTGTTCATATGTATAATTTTTTGTAAAAATAGTTATTATCAGCAAAACAGCTTCGTAAATTCTTTGTATTTTTGTCAACATTAATATAGAAAAAATATGACATCAACTCGACAAAATAAAGTAGCTCGCTTAATTCAACGTGATTTAAGTGATGTTTTTCAAAAAGAATCAGATAATTTTAAAGGGGCATTAGTGTCTGTTACCGTTGTACGTGTTTCTCCTGATTTGTCGTTTGCAAAAGTGTATGTAAGTATTTTTGTGCCAGGAAACGGCAGCAAAGATGAGGTTTTTGAACATCTAAAACTACAAACAAAAAAAATACGATCATTATTGGCACAACGGGTTGGTAAACAATTACGTATAATTCCTGAGTTAGCATTTTTTGTTGATGATTCATTAGATTATGAACAACGTATAGAAGAGTTATTACGATAATAATTCTTAGATTAATATAATTAATATAACCATATGAAATATGATCCGATTAAGCAAAGATTAGGAAAAATCTTTAATGCACATCCAATTTTGCGAAAGTTATTTTATTTATTGCTCGATGTACTTTTATTACGCACGTGGCATATAAAAAAACATTTAAAAGTTTGGGCACGTCAAGCTCCTCAAGATTCATTTGTAATTGATGCAGGTGCAGGTTTTGGTCAGTATGTGTTTTTTATGAGTAGAAAATATCCTTCATGGAATATTGTAGGGGTTGATGTGAAAGATGAACAGGTAGCAGATTGTAATGAGTTTTTCGCAAAAATCGAAAAAAAAGATTCAGTTCAGTATGTGAGAAAAGATTTAACTGAATATGTGTCAGCTAAAAAGGCCAATATGATACTTTCAGTAGATGTTATGGAACATATTTTAGATGATCGAAAAGTATTTGAGAATTTTAATAAGTCATTGGTGTCCGGTGGTATGTTGCTTATTTCTACTCCTTCGGATCAAGGTGGTTCCGATGTGCATGATGACCATGAAGAATCATTTGTTGGTGAACATGTACGAGATGGATATGGAGTAGGGGATATTAGTGAAAAATTATATTCAGCAGGCTTTTCTCAGGTAGATGTCTTTTATTCTTATGGAACACCCGGAAAATTATCGTGGAAATTGTCAATGAAATTACCGATTTTACTAATCAATTTTTCATCACTGATGTATATTGTGTTGCCTTTTTATTATATATGTGTTATGCCATTGTGTTTAGTACTCAATTTTTTTGATGTTGCCATACATCATTCGACAGGAACAGGACTCATTGTAAAAGCATATAAATAAGATTATGCATATCTCGTTTTATATAGCACGCAGATATTTATTCAGTAAAAAAAGTAAAAATGCTATTAATTATATAACAGCAGTTTCGGTTGTTTTGGTGGCGGTTGTAAGTTTGGCACTTATTGTTGCAATGTCTGTTTTTAATGGTTTATCTGTGTTTATAACTTCCATGTTTAATATGTTTGATCCTGAACTGAAACTTTCACATTCTTCCGGGGATGTTTTTATTCCTGACTCTTCCTGGGTGCGTATAGAAGAAATACCATCTATTGTTTCGTATTCAGAAATTTTAGAAGCCGATGTATTGCTTTCGTATAGTGATAAACAAATGGTTGGGAAAATAAAAGGCGTGTCTGAAAATTATATGGAAACATCGCATTTCGATTCTTTAATAGTAGAAGGTGATAGTGAAATTTTTCATGATGTGGTAAATTATGTTATAGTTGGTCAGGGAATAGCATATGATTTGTCTATTGGGTTACATTTTCGTGATGCTCTCCATATATATGCACCAAAACGAACATCGTCTTTTAGTATAAATCCTTCGGATGAATTTAATCGGAAGCGTGCTTATGCAAAAGCATTGTTTGCTGTACAACAAGATATTGATCACAGTTACATAATAGCTCCTTTACAATTTACTCGCGAATTGTTAGATTTTAATCAAGGCGAAATAACGAGTGTTGAGCTTACTTTGCATGATAAGGCTAAAGAAAAACAGGTGGTTTCAAAAATTAAAGAGATTGTGGGAGATGAATTTGTGGTGCAAAACCGTAATGAACA
The DNA here is from genome assembly GCA_046482735.1 of Bacteroidales bacterium. Classification (GTDB taxonomy): domain Bacteria; phylum Bacteroidota; class Bacteroidia; order Bacteroidales; family UBA1715; genus JAQICB01. The sequence continues at coordinate 5,969 of JAWOEL010000149.1, forward strand.
ACACGCTTTTCTTAATAAGATAACGCAAACCGAAAAACTTATAACGTTTTTAATTGTTTCGTTTATATTGATTATTGCGTCATTTAGTATACTTGGAGCTATTACTATGCTTATGATTGAAAAACATAAAGATATACAAATTTTAAAAAGCATGGGAGCAGATGCACTGTTAATAAAACGAATATTTATAATAGAAGGGTGGATAATTTCGGTGATTGGTGCTATAATTGGTGTAACTCTTGGAGTACTGTTGGCATATATACAGCAGCAATATGGTATTATAGGATTATCTAATGTAGGAGGAAGTTTTGTGACAGATGCTTATCCGGTCAAAATTGAAGTATTTGATATAATGTATGTGTTTGCTATGGTTTTGTTTGTCGGGTTTTTGGCAGCATATTACCCGGTTAAGTTTATGTCAAAAAAATATATATAATTTTTAGCTTGCAATGTGCACATTATAAAATATATAGTAATGATTATTTTTTGAGTTTCAGTGCGAGACGTAATTAGATTTAGATAGAGAAATCGTAATGAGACAAGTTGTGATACATAAAAGACAATTGAAAACATGAATATTAATTATATAGATATACTCGTCCTTGTTCCGGTTTTGTGGGGTGGTTTTAAAGGATTTAAAAATGGATTTATTTCTGAAGGTGGCACGGTAGCTGCGTTAATATTTGGAATTTGGGCTGCTGTACAGTTTTCGAAACAAGGTGGAAATCTGTTGCAAGAGTATTTTGTTATTGCACCTTCATATCAAGATGTTGTAGCTTTTGCTATAATATTTTTGGCTGTTGTGATTGTATCATTTTTTGTGACTAAAATATTACATAATATCTTTAAAGCTATTTCATTGGAGTGGCTCAATAAGTTATTAGGTATTGTTTTTGGTACAGGGAAATATATTATTATTTTATCTTTTGTCTTTTTTTTAGTGCAAACACTTATTCAAAGGTATGCACAGCAATCTTTTGACTCGCTCAATCAATCATTGTTTTTTATGCCTTTGGTGCATTTTGCAGAAGGTTTGCTCGAAGGTAGTATTACCTTGCCCGATATTCAGGCTTTTCGCTAGAGTTATGTAATCTTGTATACCTATTGTGTAATACCGGATTTTTTGTAACTATTATTGGATATTCGAATTAGATGAATTTTCAAAGAAGCAATACTGGTTTTTATGTAAAAATATACAGTTTTTTTTAATCGGAACAGAGCGAATATCGTACAATAAATAGCATAATTAATATTGTGAATAAAATGAAGAAAGTTTGTTTGCAATTTGGTCAAAAATAGGTTCCGTAAACTCAACAAATAAATCTTGTGGATCCGGAGGATAAACCTCTCTTTGTTTTGTGAGTTTGTATTGATGAGAACTTAACGCCCGTTCGTCTCCATTAAATGTTCCCCATGAAGTTTCCCATATATATTTTCCAGGTATTTTATCTTGTAAAAGAACTTTGTTGCTTGAGAATTCAATAATTTTCATATCAACTAAGCCTTTTGAAATAAGAGTTTTAGTGTGGTGTGTAAAATCAGCACTTACTTTATTGTATACAGTGTATTCGTTTCCATCAGAGTCTGTGTGTGTGCCTACAGAAACACTATCTTTACTGGTTACTGTTTTTGTTTTTTGATTTATAATCGTGTTGCCTACAACAAAGTCATCAAATTGTATTTGAATGATGTGGTCTGCTTGTATTTTTTTTTCTTGAGCTTCTTGTGGTAAATACAATTCGATGAACTCTTTCGAGTTAGCTAAATTATTTATGTAAGACTGAACGTTATTTTGAAAAAAGGTGGCACTTATTTCCATTCTACCAGCACCAACCGGAATTTGTTCAAGAACTATATTTATAGTTGCTTCTTTTTTTGCTTTAACGAGTAATTTTTCTGTGTCTTTGTAATTGTGAACATATTTCTGTGCTTTTGTAAACAAAAAATAAGCGTCACGTGCATGTTCTCGCGAATCTTTTTGTAATTCTTGTTTTCCCGCAATATAACATTCCTCAGCAGCATTTTTTTTGGCCTGAGGCAATTCGTTGTCGTATCGTATTGGTGATGTTATTATTTTTCTTGCAGCGGGGCAACGAGATATTTCATGTGCTAAATTATGAGCAGTTTCCATATGTTTAACTACTGTATTCCATTTAAACGGAGCATTACTCTTTTTTGCAATATCAATTTGTTCTTTAATATCCGAAACAGCAAGAGGATATGCTTTTTTGAGAACATTTTTAGCTTTCTTGTTTTGAGGACGGTTTCGCAGTTTATCTACCGATTTATATACTGCTGCTTCGTAATTACCTTTTTTAAGTTGTTTTGTTCCGGTGCAATTAAATAAGCCAAGACTTATAATTGATATACTTAGAATGGAAAGTATAATATGTTTCATATGATGATTTTTTTTGTTTTTGCTCTGCAAAAGTAATGCCGAAAAATATATGTATGAAATTTTTATACTATAATTTTTGCTGCACTGTAATATTTCGCTACTAAATATAGTATATGCTGTTGTAAGGAAAGAGTGTTTGTTAAAGAAAAATGACAGAGAATTTTTTGAGCAAATTTCGGGTGTACACAATTTCTGTTATTTCTGTATACTGTTTTACCTAATTGGTTTTTCAAAAGATACTATACTTGTTGAAGTGAGAGCGTAGAAAAATAAACTCAATTACGCAAACGAATTAGTTCCAGAGAAAATCTTATTGTTCGGGCAATTTCTTTTTTACAACTTATGTGATGGTGCAGGAGCCTATTTTTATTTTTTTTAAACACGTTTTGGATGCTGGTGATAGAATATAAAGAGTGAATCAGCTTAATATTAATGCATTTCAATTACAAAAATATTTTTTTTGTGCTACCTTTGTTTTTTTCCGGCATAAAATGATTTGAACTTTTATAAAAAAACTATTTTTGTTAAAATTTTTTTCGCATGAATTATAGAGAGAAACTTCGGGATAAAAAGCGTATAGTTATTAAGATAGGAACATCTTCATTAACTTTTCCGAACGGAAGACTAAATTTTTCTCGTATAGAACATATTTGTAAAGTAATAGCAGGGCTCAAGGAACAAGGGAAAGAAGTCGTGTTGGTATCATCCGGATCTATAGCAGTTGGTGTAAGTAAAATGGGCAAAAAGAAACGACCAGATACCATTCCCGGCAAGCAGGCAGCAGCAGCAGTGGGGCAAGCAGTGTTGGCTAAAATATATCGGAAATTTTTTGATGTACACTCATTATATGTTGGACAAATACTTATAACGTATGATGTTATAGAAGACACAGAAAAGCGACAGAATGCCGAAAATACATTCGAAAAATTATTTGAAATGGGCGTAGTTCCAATTGTAAATGAAAATGATACGGTAGCAACTGAAGAAATTGAAATAGGCGACAATGATAGATTATCTGCAATGGTTGCAAGTATTTGTAAAGCAGACTTATTGATTATGCTTTCTGATATAGATGGATTTTTTGATGAAGATCCACGTATTAATAAGCATGCAAAACGTGTTTCGGTAGTTACAACCATAGATGAGTCAATTTTGCAATCAGCAGGTGATAAAGGTTCAGATTTTGGCACCGGAGGTATGTCAACCAAAATAATAGCTGTTACAATTTGTAATTCATATGGAATAGATACGATAATTGCTAATGCAGATAAACCAGAAATTTTGTTTCCGATTCTTGAAGGTGAAGATATTGGGACACTGTTTCTTTCACCCCGTTAGTTTATCACTTGTTGTGTATCATGTTTTTTTATGTTTTATTTCACATAAATAGATAATTGCTTGTTTTAAAATCTTAAAAAGATACCTAATAAAATAACTACTTTTGTAAACCTAAATTAGGTAAGAGAGTGACATCTCTCAAAACATATATTCAAGTACAATTTTTTAATACAATAAGCTAATGAGTAAGATACATTTAAGCGAGCAGGATATTGATAATATTACCATCAGATTTACTGGTGACTCGGGTGACGGAATGCAATTAGTCGGAACACTTTTTTCCGAAACATCTGCATTATTGGGAAATGACATATCAACTTTTCCTGATTATCCATCAGAAATTCGTGCTCCGCAAGGAACTGTTTCGGGAGTATCAGGATTTCAGGTACATTTTGGAAAAAAGAAAATAAATACCCCCGGTGATTATGCTGATGTTTTAGTAGCTATGAATCCGGCAGCCTTAAAAGCAAATTTAAAGTGGGCAAAACAAGGTGCAACTATTATAATTGATGCTGATACTTTTTCCGAAAAAAATCTCACAAAAGCAGAATACAGTGAGAATCCATTAGAAGACGGATCATTGTCTTCATATAATGTTATACCGGCACCTATAACCAGCCAAACACAGGCTGTACTTGAGGATTCAGGATTAGACAATAAGAGTATTCTTCGGTGTAAAAATATGTTTGCACTGGGTATTACATACTGTCTTTTTCATCGACCATTAGATTTTACAAATGAATTTTATGAAAAAAAATTCGGTAAATATCCGCAGGTTGTACAAGCTAATAAAAAAGTATTACGGGAAGGGTATATTTTTGCCGAAAATACTCATGCTTTAGGCTCGGTACATATATCACCGGCAAATATTGAAAAAGGGCTATACCGAAACATGAATGGTAATGCTGCAACAGCATGGGGACTTATGGCTGCTTCAGAAAAATCAGGCTTACCATTGTTTTTAGGTTCATATCCAATTACTCCGGCCTCTGAAATTTTACATGAATTATCACAATATAAAAACTTAAAGGTTCGTACTTTTCAGGCAGAAGATGAGATTGCCGGTATTTGTACAGCTATTGGTGCTTCATATGCCGGAAGTATGGCTGTAACAACTACTTCCGGACCCGGATTAGCACTGAAAGGTGAAGCTATTGGCCTTGCCGTGATGATGGAATTACCTCTTGTTGTTGTAAATGTTCAGCGTGGTGGACCTTCTACAGGCTTGCCGACCAAAACAGAGCAATCTGATTTAATGCAAGCCTTATATGGCAGAAATGGTGAAGCTCCCTGTATTGTAATTGCCGCGAGTACACCTGCTAATTGTTTTGATTATGCATTTAAGGCTGCAAAAATGTCGATAGAATATATGACACCGGTTATTTTATTGACCGATGGTTTCTTGGCAAATGGTTCTTCACCATGGAAAATTGCTAAAATGGATGATTTACCCACAATAACACATCGTCAGATTACGAAAAAAACGTCTGAAAATACTCCATTTGAACGAACTGATGAAACCTTAGCCAGAAATTGGGTTATACCCGGTACTCCCGAGTTAATGCATCGTATTGGTAGTCTTGAAAAAGATTATGTGACCGGGCAGGCTTCACATGTTCCCGAAAATCACCAAAAAATGGTAGATCTTCGTCAGGAAAAAGTTAATCGTGCTGTGGTATCTGTGCCCGACATCGAATTAAATGGTGAAGACTCCGGCGATTTATTAGTAGTAGGCTGGGGTGGAACCTACGGTCATTTAGTTTCTGCGGTTGATGAACTTATAGATGAGGGAAAAAAAGTAAGTTTGGCTCATTTTAATTATATAAATCCGCTTCCGGAAAATACAGCACAGGTATTTTCTCAATTCAAAAATATACTGGTGTGTGAACTTAATAAAGGTCAGTTTGCTGACTATTTGCGTATGCAATTACAGCAATTTGATTATGAACAATATAATAAGGTTCAAGGACTACCTTTTATTGTAGAAGAAATTAAAGAGGCGTGTAAACAATATTTATAACAGAAAAAAATGAATACAGTGGAATCATATACAGCAAAAGATTTAAAAAGTAATGTCAGTGTAAAATGGTGTGCAGGTTGTGGTGATCACGCTATGCTCAATGCTTTGCAACGTGCAATACCCGAAACGGGAGTGGCAAAAGAGAATGTGGCAGTTGTTTCCGGAATTGGATGTTCGTCGCGTTTACCATATTATATGGAAACGTATGGTATGCATACAATTCATGGTCGTGCCTCTGCTATTGCGTCGGGATTGAAGTCTGCTAATCCTGATTTGCAAGTATGGCAAATAACCGGTGATGGTGATTGTATGGCAATTGGTGGCAATCATTTTATTCACGCGGTACGTCGTAATATTGATATTAATATTATTATTTTTAATAATCAGATTTATGGACTTACAAAGGGGCAATATTCACCAACCTCTCAAAAAGGACAGGTAACCAAAACTTCACCTTATGGAACTATTGAGCATCCTTTTAATCCGGGTGAACTTGTAGTTGGTGCTTATGGAAACTTCTTTGCACGTGCTATTGATAATAATATACCATTAATAAAAGATTTATATCTGTATGCTGCAAAACATAAAGGGACATCTGTTGTGGAGGTGATGCAGAATTGCGTGATTTTTAATAATGGTGCACATGATTATATTGGCGATAGAAATGAAAAGGACAATCGGCAAATAATATTGGAGCATGGAAAACCAATGATTTTTGGTAAAAATAAGGATAAAGGTATTATATTAAATGGCATTAATCTCGAAGTCGTTACTATTGGTGAAAATGGTGTGACTGAAAAGGATATTCTTGTGCATGATGCCAAAAATCCAAATCCAATGATTCATATGGGACTTATTAATATGAAAGCTCCGGATTATCCTGTTGCAATGGGTGTAATTCGCGATGTGGATGCTGATACATATAATGATTTATTGGTTCGTCAGGAGGAAGAAATTATGCAAAAATCATCTATTCATTCTTTGGATGAGTTATTCATGAGTGGTGACACGTATGAAATAAAATAATAACGTGAGTTCGACGTAATTTTTCAAGTTCAGATTGATGTAAAATGTTGAAGATTAAGGCAAATCGATGAATCTTATCGGAATAAGATGAAGAGATGTAACGCACATATTCAATATTTTACACAAAGCAATCAATGAAACGCTTATAAACAGCAATCTTCTTCTTAAAAATAATTCGATTTATCCCGATAATACTCATTATTTTTAATCGAATCTTACTATTTCTAAGCGTTCTGAACTCAAAAATTATATCGAACTCACGTTAATACATAGCAGTAATCGTACATATTTTAAAAGCCGAAATAGTCAGTTTCGGCTTTTTTTTGATATAGAGAGTATGGAATAGTAGGTTTTGTATGTTTGTTGTGCTAATCGATATAGTTTATCCTCACACATATAAAACAGAAAAGGCGGCAGTGCAAAATCAATACAGTATTTGCTTTTCTTATTGGGGCATGGGTACAGTAATAAAACCAGGTGACTGAATATTCATTGAGCCTACCCGGATTGACGGTTTTATTTTTAATTCAGCTTCTTCTGGAATAGAGGTAGAAGAAAGATTGAACATCATATTTTTCAGTTCTTTCACCGAAAATGTTTTTAGTACAGAGCCAATATCAGTAGAAATGTGTATAGGAATAGAAATAGTTTCGTTTGCTTTTATAGAATATGATTCAGTAATTTTACCCGTAGCAACAGATTCCTTTTTTAATAATAACATCCAATCTAATTTATGTAATGATGCAGTTTGAGAGTTTGGATTGTGCACAGAAATATGAGTTGTTAAGTCTACGGGAATTTTGCGGGACATTATGGCACGGGAAATAGACACGGATTCCTGTGTTTGTAAATCACGAAAACTATTTTTGCCATCAATAGACACTCCATTTATGGTAACGTTGCTAATTGATGCTATTGAAAAGTTGCAATCTTGTAACGCTTTGGTTTCTTTTATAGAGCGGCATGAAAATGCACTTAGAATAAGCATACATATAAGATAGATTTTGATGTGTGTCTGTATCATAACTATGATATTTTGTGTGAAATGTATTGGTTTATTTTTGAGAATGCTTTTGCTATACCTTCAGGATTTTTTCCTCCTGCTGTTGCAAAAAAAGCTTGACCGCCCCCGCCACCTTTTATTTCTTGTGCAGCTTCCTGAATTATTTCTTTTGCAGAAACACCAAATTGATCAATTGTTTCTTGCGAAATGCTTACTGCTAGTTGTATTTTTTGTGTATCAGCAACAGAGAGCACACAAATAGTTTTTGGTGAATTATTTTTCACGTACATTGCAATGTCCTTTAATTGTTTGGCATATTTCTGAGGCACCTGTTCCATCACTACTGCAACAGATTTTCGAAACTCCTTTTCCGAAAGAATATGCTGAGCGTATGTTACTGCTTGTTCTTTTTCAAATGCTTCAATTTGTTTTTTTAATTGGTGGTTCTCTGAAACAAGTAATTCTATGTGTTGAGATATATTTTTAGGGTTTTTGAGTATCGAAGAAATATTTTGTACAATATCAGAAGTTTTATAAATATAGTTTTCTGCAACCTCGCCGGTAATTGCTTCTATACGTCTAATGCCAGCAGCAATAGCACTTTCAGAAGTAATTTTGCAAAAACCAATATCACCAGTTGCGTTTACATGAGTGCCACCGCATAATTCAATAGATTTACCAAATTGAATAACACGCACAGAATCGCCGTATTTTTCCCCGAACAATGCTTTAGCACCTAATTTTTGAGCCTCATCAATAGGAATATTTCGTTTTTCATCCAGCCTTATATTATCGCGAATAGTTTTGTTTACAATTTGTTCAACCCTGCGGATTTCTTCTGTAGTTAATTTTTGAAAATGAGCAAAATCAAAACGAAGTTTGTCAGCTTCAACCAATGATCCTTTTTGTTCTACATGACCACCTAAAACGTCAATTAATGCATCATGTAAAAGATGTGTTGCAGAGTGATTTGCTGTAATTTTTCTTCTTCGTTCTTTGTCAACAACAGCTTTAAATTCTGTTTCAAAATCAGAAGGTATAGATGGTGATGTGTGAATAATTAAATTATTCTCTTTTTGAGTTTGAGTGATTTTAAACCGTCCTTCATGTGATTCTATAAAACCGACATCACTAATTTGTCCGCCGGCTTCTGCATAAAACGGTGTTTTATCAAAAACCAATTGATATACAGTTTTGTTTTTTGCTATTACTTTTCGGTATTTTATTATAGAAATCATTGTTTCGGTTGCTTCATAACCAATAAAGATAGCCCCATCGCCTTTTGATATTTCAACCCAATCGCCGGTAGAGGTAGAAGTAGCCTTACGAGCACGTTGTTTTTGTTTTTCAAGTTCGGCACCAAAGGCTTTTTCATCAACGCTCATGTTTTGTTCACGAGCAATCAAAGTTGTTAAATCAAAGGGGAAGCCATATGTATCGTATAAGGTAAAAGCATCAACTCCTTTTATGACAGAAGAATTTTCTTGTTTTGTTTTATCAATAATTCCTTGTAATAATTGAATTCCTGTAGTAAGACTACGAAGAAATGATTTTTCTTCTTCAAATATAATTTTAGCAATTAATTTTTGTTGTGAAATAAGTTCAGGATAGGCTTCTCCCATAATATGAGTAAGGGTAGGAAGGAGTTGGTATAAAAAAGGTTCCTGCAGATTTAAAAAAGTATATCCATAGCGAACAGCCCGACGCAATATCCTGCGAATTACATACCCTGCTTTTATATTAGAAGGTAACTGTCCATCAGCAACAGCAAATGCAATTGTGCGTATGTGATCTGCAATTACTCGCATGGCAATATCTTTTTCAGTAGTATTTCCATAGCGAGTATGAGACAATTCTCCTATATGTTGTATGAGAGGCTGAAAAATATCAGTGTCGTAATTTGATTGTTTTTGTTGTACAATCATAGCCAATCGTTCAAACCCCATACCTGTGTCTATATGTTTTTTGGGTAATACTGTAAGTGCCCCGTTAGCCTTTCTGTTGAATTGCATAAACACCAAATTCCATATTTCAATAACCTGAGGATGGTCTTTATTTACCAATTCTCGTCCCAGGGTTTGTTTTTGTTCGTGAGGAGAGCGAATATCAACATGAATTTCAGAACATGGTCCACATGGACCTGTTTCACCCATTTCCCAAAAATTATCTTTTTTATTTCCTTTTAAAATACGATCTTCAGGCAAATATGTACACCAATAATCATAAGCTTCCTGATCAAAATCTGTTCCGTCAGAAGAATCACCTTCAAAAACTGTAGCATACAATAAATCTGGAGAAATGTTGAGAACATCTGTTAAATATTCCCATGCCCAGGCAATAGCTTCTTTTTTAAAATAATCACCAAAAGACCAATTTCCTAACATTTCAAACATGGTATGATGATAAGTATCATGCCCGACTTCTTCTAAATCATTATGTTTTCCGGAAACACGAAGGCATTTTTGAGAATCAGCTATTCGTGTAGAAATTATAGGAGCATTATCCAAAAAGATATCTTTGAATTGATTCATTCCCGCATTAGTAAACAGTAGAGTTGGGTCATTTTTAATAACCATAGGAGCAGAAGGAACGATAGTATGTTGTTTTGAACTAAAAAAATCAAAAAATGATTGTCGTAACTCACGTGAATTCATCATAATAATTTAATATTTTTCTTTTAATGTTAAAAATACTTGGTTTAACTTGTGAAAATATATACAAAAGTAATTTTTTTTTCATTACTTTTGCGTTTAACGTAAAAAATAGATTCAGAAAATATATGGGTAAGAGTAAATATAAGTTTAATCCTGAGACACTCACTTATGAACGAATAGAATATTCCGGGAAACGCAAGTTGGTAATGGGGTTTATATATACTTTTTTGTTGTTTATTGTCGGTTTTTCTTTTATGCTTACTTGGTTGTATTTTTTTCCTTCTACCCGTGAGGTAGATTTAATTGAAGAAAATTCTGAATTGCGAGTTCAATATAACGTGCTTAATTCTAAACTAAATACAATAGAAAATGCTCTTGAAGATATAGCCGACCGAGATAATAATATATATAGAGTTATTTTTGAAGCAGATCCAATACCAGAAGAGATACGTAAAGCAGGTATAGGTGGTATCAATCGATATGCGGAGTTAGAAGCGAAGCCCAATATGGATGTTGTAGTAGAAACAGCAGAACGCTTAGATGTATTATATAAAATGTTGTATGTACAAACATTATCGTTTGATAGTGTGATTAATTTAGCTAAGAATAAAGAAGAAATGTTACGGTGTATACCAGCTATACAACCTCTTTCAGGTGATGATATAACTCGATTTGCTTCAGGATTTGGGTATCGAATACATCCTATATATAAAACGTATAAGATGCATACTGGTATAGACTTAACTGCACCACCGGGAACCAAAATTTATGCATCTGGTGATGGTGTTGTAAAACGTGGTCGTTTTGTAAGAGGATATGGGAAAAGTGTAACTATAGACCATGGGTACAATTATGAATCTATATATGCTCATATGAGTATGATTCTTGTAAAGCGGGGACAAAAAATAAAACGAGGCGAGGTTATTGGTCTGGTTGGGAATACCGGTACATCTACCGGTCCGCATTTACATTATGAAATACGAAAAAATAATAAGCCGGTAAATCCGATTAACTATTTCTTGAATGATTTAACACCTCAGGAATATGATGAAATGTTACGGGTTTCGTTACGACCTACGCAAACACTTGACTAAAAACTTACATGTATGACATTTGAATATGTAAACAGAGATATAAGTTGGTTATATTTTAATTATCGAGTTCTTCAGGAGGCCAAAGATTTATCCTTGCCTGTGTATGAACGGATAAAATTTTTGGCGATATATTCAAATAATCTCGAAGAATTTTATCGGGTGAGAGTTAGTTATTACAGACGATTAATACGAGAATTACCAGCAGGGCATCCTAAAATAGAAAAAGTAAATCCTACAGATGTTATATCTAAAATTAATGAATTAGTCAGTGCATTTCAAAATGAATTTAACGAAGTTTTTCGTAATACTATAATACCGGAACTGGAGGAGAATAATATACGGATAATTGACATAAATACCTCTGTAACAGTTTCTCAAGATACGTTTATCCGTAATGTGTTTGAAGCACATATTTTGCCACATATACAACCGGTGCTTCTCGAGAAAAAAAGAATAAAACCTTTTATGCGAACGGGGCAAATATATATTGTTATTAAGTTATATCGAAAATCAAATACGTCACTTACAGAAACAAGTTTTGTGAAACGTTCTGCATATGGCTTGGTGAAATTGCCTACAGACCATGGTGTGTCCCGTTTTGTTCAAATCCCCTTAGATGAAAAAGGTAATCATTGTATCATGTTTCTCGAAGATGTTATGATGAAATATATATGTGATGTATATCCGGGATATATAGTGGATTCATGGTATAGTGTAAAAATGACTCGTGATGCAGATTTGGACTATGAAGATTTTGACTCAAAAGAGTTGATAGATATAATTTCAAATATTGCAATAACGCGTCAATTAGGGCTACCGAATCGTTTTCAGTATGATTCTAAAATGCCGAAAGAGATGTGTGAATACATAATTGATACATTTGATATTCAAAATGAAGATTTAGTACAAGCGGGCAAATACCATAATTTCAGAGATTTTTTTTCATTTCCTAATCCCATATCACCAAAACTTGAAACGGAGCAATTTCGCCCAATGCTGCATCCGGTACTGCAAACGACGCATTCTATAATTCGTCAGATAGAAAAAACAGATGTGGTTTTACATTTTCCGTATCAGTCATATTCATATTTTATAAAATTCTTAACCGAAGCTGCATATGATGAGTCTGTTACAGAAATTAAGGCTACTCAGTATCGTGTTGCAGACAATTCGGCTGTTGTGAAGTCATTAATTTTGGCAGCACGAAACGGAAAAAAAGTGACGGTGTTTGTTGAGTTAAAAGCACGATTTGATGAAGAAAACAATTTACGGTTTGCCCGGGAAATGAAGCATGCTGGTATACAAATAATATATAGTATGCCAAAATTGAAAGTACATGCTAAAGTTGCATTAGTAACGAGGAAAAATTCTAAAGAAAAAATTACACAAACAGCTTTTCTTGGTACAGGTAATTTTAATGAAAAAACTGCTGAATTATATTGTGATCATGGTTTTTTTACCGGAGACAAACGAATCACCACAGAATTAGTAGAGTTATTTAATATTTTAGAACGAACTATTTCTCATTATCCTTTTAAACATTTATTGGTGCCGAATAATAATATGGTAGATAGATTTGAAGAGCTTATACGAAATGAAATGGTGCAGGCACAAAAAAATAAAAAAGCACATATAATTTTAAAAATGAATGCTCTTGAGGATCCATATATGATAAATTTATTGTATGAAGCCAGTATAGCTGGAGTGCATATTGATATATTGGTGCGGGGAGCTTGTTGTTTAAAACCAAATCAAACCTATAGTAAGAATATTAGACTTATACGTATAGTCGATAGTTTTTTAGAACATGCACGTGTGTCTTATTTTTATGCTCAAGGCGAAGAGCATTTGTATTTGAATTCTGCCGATTGGATGAGACGAAATTTGTATAGAAGAATAGAATGTGGCTTTCCTATCTATAATACCGATATTAAAAAAGAAATTTTAGATATTCTCTATATTCAGTTGGCAGATAATGTAAAAGCTTCATATTTGTCTGAGGAAACCAAAAATATCAGAGTTCCACAGAAAGGTAAAATTGTACGAGCTCAAAAAGAAATATACGCATATTTGCAACAAAAATATAGTATATAAAGTATACAAAAACAGATTTCAATCTTTTTTATAGAGTTCGTATTGTTTGTTGAAACCTTTTGTTTAATGTAGAAGGGATAAGAACAGTGATATATAAATCAGGTTGAATATCAGAATAGCTTTTATAATTTTTATTAAAAGTGTTGATTTTTCAATATTTTATTTATATTTGTATATGTATAAAATTTAAATACAGAATTGTATGAAAAAGATTTCTTTAATATTCCTATCTTTAGTTTTTATTGCAATAAGTTTTGGCAAAGTATCAGCTCAGGATGTGAAAAATTCTCGTGGAGTTGTGCAAGTGTATGATGTTGAGTCAGTATCTGATTTGCCTGAAAACAAAATAGACCAATATTATTATGAGGATGACTCAGTGTTAATAAGTTTTTTATTTTGGTCGAGCAAAGGAAAATTGATGATGCGTATAGAGAATAAATTAACTAAACCAATATATATAAATTGGTCTGAATCTAAGTATTTAGTTGAAGGTACATCTATTCCGTTAACTCCGTATACAGATAAATTATCTGATGAAAAATTAGAGTTGTATTCTAAATACAAAGCAGTAGAACCTACATTAACCGATATGGATTATGAGTGGAAGCGCGAATTGAATAAAGAAGAGAATGAAGAAGAGGATCAAATAATATCTATTCAACCACATAGTACATATTCAAAAGGTAATTATTATTTGATTGGTAGTCAGGGGATTGTTATGGATACATCTGCTTCGTTTGATGTGACTAAATCTCGTGGCAAACGTGGATTGTTCCGAAAAAAACATACAGAAACTCATGTGTATCATCAAGAATTTTCCAAGGAAGAATCACCAGTTAACTTTGGTGTTTCTATAGTATATTCAACAGACTCCACAGTGAATAAAGATGTACAAAAAATAGAAGAGCATTTTTATGTTTCTGCAGTACACGAAATGGAAGCAATTCACTTTAGAGGTAAAAAAACCGGACGTGATGCGGAGGGGTTTTCTATATATAAATTCCCTGAACGTAGTAGTACACGTTTTTATGTTGAGATAGACCGACGAAATTCTGTAGATTTTAACAAACGTATGTAGTGTTTGTTATAGCAAATAATATGTTCATTTTTTTATAGAAGTGATGTTGAAGCTGACAGTTTTCTGTCAGCTTTTTTTATTATATAAAGTATTTAAAACTATAGCTTTTTTTGTATATTTGTCTATTAATCAAAAAACAAGAAAAACAAATGGGTCTGAAAATTTTAGTATTAGCTAAGCAGGTTCCTGACACTCGAAATGTGGGTCAAGACGCAATGAAGTCTGATGGAACAGTGAACAGGGCTGCTTTACCGGCAATTTTTAATCCGGAAGATTTACATGCTTTGGAACAAGCATTGCAAATAAAAGATGCTCATCCCGGGTCAACAGTAGAAATTATAACGATGGGTCCACCACGTGCTTCACAAATTATACGCGAAGCAATGTATAGAGGTGCTGATGGTGGCTATTTGTTAACAGATCGTGCATTTGCTGGTTCAGACACTTTAGCAACCTCATATACAATAAGCTTGGCCGTAAAAAAATTAATGCCCTTTGATATATTGTTATCAGGTCGTCAGGCTATTGACGGAGATACTGCACAAGTAGGCCCGCAAGTGGCAGATAAAGTAGGTATTCCTCAGATAACATATGTAGAAGATATTCAGTCTGTTACTAAGAATTCTATTAGAGCAAAACGACGTTTGGAGAGAGGGTACGAAATTGTGAAATCTTCCTTACCCGTACTTGTTACAGTGCACAATTCCGCAGAACCGTGTCGTTCGAGAAATTCAAAATTAACAATGAAATTTAAACATGCCAAAACTGTGTCTGAACTACAGGAAGCAGCAATGGATTATGAAGGAATGTATAAAACACGTCCGTATCTTCAAATAACCGAGTGGACAGCAGATGATTTAAATCCACATGCTGATTCTTTGGGATTACAAGGTTCTCCGACAAAAGTAAAAAACATTGAAAATGTTGTGTTAACAGCTAAAGAAACTGTAGCACTGTCTCCAGAAGATAAAGATATTGATTTTTTAATGAAAGAGTTGATAGAAAATCATATTATCGGTTAATAAGTATATAACGTAAAAAAATTGAATAATCGTGAATAATGTATTTGTTTATATAGAAATTGAGGATTCTGAGATTTCGGATGTGAGTTTAGAAATACTTACAAAGGCGAAATCGCTAGCAACTCAATTAGAAAAAAAATTAGAAGCTCTGTGTATCGGTTATAAACTTGATGGCATAGAAAAAAAACTGTATCCGTATGGTGTTGATATTGTGCATGTAGCAGATGATAAACGTTTGTTTCCTTATACAACTTTACCACATAATAGAATAGTGTGTGAATTATTTAATAAAGAAAAACCAGAAATAGCGTTGTTTGGTGCAACATCTGTAGGACGAGATTTGGCACCACGCGTGTGTTCTACTACCGGTAGTGGATTGACCGCAGATTGTACAAGTTTAGAGATAGGTAATCATACCGATATTAAAACAAAAAAAGAATATAAAAATCTTTTGTATCAGATACGACCAGCTTTCGGGGGGAATATAATTGCCACTATTATAAATCCTGAAACACGACCGCAAATTGCAACAGTACGTGAAGGGGTAATGAAACAAGAAATTTTTGATGTAACATATGTTGGAAAATTAAACAAAATTGATACGACCGCAATATTGCAAGATGAAGATTTTGTGATAGAGGTGTTAGAAAGACAAATCGAAAAAAATCAGGTGAATTTAAAAGCTTCTTCAATCGTTGTTGCAGGAGGATATGGTGTTGGTTCGCGGGAAAACTTTAATTTATTGTATGAGCTGGCCGAAGTTATAGGTGGTGAAGTAGCAGGTTCTCGTGCTGCTGTTGATGCTGGGTATGTAGAACATGAGCGTCAGGTTGGTCAAACAGGAGTTACTGTACGACCAAAATTATATATTGCGTGTGGTATTTCGGGGGCTGTACAACATACAGCGGGTATGGCAGAATCGTCAATGGTTGTTGCTATAAATAATGATGAACATGCACCTATTAATACTATAGCAGATTATACAATCACCGGAGATTTAAACGATATAATTCCGAAAATGATTAAGCATTATAAGTCAAATACTAAATAAACATACAATTAATATAATAAATTATGGCGAATTTTTATTCAGATAATAAAGCCCTGGCATTTCATCTACAACATCCTTTAATGAAAAAAATAGTTCAGCTCAAAGAAGATAATTTTGCTGATAAAGATACTTATGACTATGCATTTCAGGATTTTGAAGATGCTATAGATAGTTATAGTAAAGTGTTGGAAATTGTTGGTGATTTAAGTGCTAATGTTTTAGATGTATATGCAGAATCGGTTGATGAAGAAGGACCAAAAATTGTTGATAATGAGGTCGTGTATGCTAAAGGAACCCAAATCGCAATGGAGGCTTTTCGTAAAGCTGAATTGTTAGGTATGACATTGCCTCGTCAATATGGTGGATTGAATTTTACAACTGTTCCTTATATAATAGCAGGAGAGATTGTTGCTCGTTCCGATGCTGCTTTTTGTAATTTATTTGGCTTACAGGATTGTGCAGAAACAATATTGGAGTTTGGCGATGAAAAAATGAAAGACACATATTTAACGCGTATATGTGCGGGAGAGACTGCTGCTATGGATTTAACAGAGCCTGATGCAGGTTCCGATTTACAGGCTGTTCAATTGAAGGCGACATATGATAATGAAAAAAAGACCTGGTTTTTGAATGGTGTAAAACGGTTTATAACCAATGGTGATGCTGATGTGAATCTTGTTCTTGCACGTTCCGAAGAGGGGACACATGATGCTCGTGGATTGTCTCTTTTTATTTATGATAGAAAAAATAAAGCAGTAAAAGTTCGTCGTCTTGAAAATAAAATGGGAATTAAGGGGTCTCCGACTTGTGAATTGGTTTTTAAAAATGCTCCAGCTGAATTATGTGGTTCTCGCAAATTAGGTCTCATAAAATATGTGATGTTTTTGATGAATGGTGCTCGTTTAGGAATTGGAGCTCAATCATTAGGATTGTGTGAGGGGGCTTATCGCGAGGCTCTTAAATATGCACACGAACGTGAACAATTCGGTAAACCTATTATTCAGTTTCCTGCTGTTTATGAGTTGGTTACGAATATGAAAGTGCGTACCGATGCGGTGCGATCATTATTGTATGAAACATCTCGTTTTGTAGATATATATAAGGCTTATGATTTATTGTCGAAAAAACGTAGTCTTTCTCCTGAAGAGCGGAAAGAGTCTAAGAAATATAATAGATTATCTGATGTATATACGCCTCTCGTAAAATTGATTTCGAGTGAATATGCTAATTCTATAACATACGATTCTATTCAGGTGCATGGAGGTTCGGGGTTTATGAAAGATTATCCGGTGCAACGGATGTATAGAGATGCTCGTATTACTTCAATTTATGAAGGCACATCTCAATTGCAGGTAGTTGCTGCTATTAGAGGTGTCGTTACAGGAATATTTTTAAATCAGATTCGTGAGTATGAAAATGAAAAAATATCACCGAATTATGAATATCTCAGAGATACATTACGTAAAATGACTGACGATTATGTTGAGGCTGTTGATTTAGTAACTGCTGAAAAAAATAATGAATACATAGATTTTCATGCTCGTCGCGTGGTCGAAATGGCTGGAAATATTATTATGGGGTACTTGCTTATTCTTGATTCTGACAGAGATAATGAATTTGAGAAATCTGCAAAATTATTTATTAACCTGGCTTTAGCAGAAAATCAACAGCATTTTTCTTATATTCAAAATTCTGATATGAAAGATATTGGTGAGTATAAAATTATGTAATATTTGATTGGTTTTCTTTTTTTTTAAAATTCTTGTTAATTCTATATGCATACTTGTGGAGTGTGTGAATAGAATTTGAGAGTGCAGAGGCTCTTTTTTGTATATTTTGTAAGATTTATTGAATAGAATAGTCTTACTTTATATATAATAATTGTAACATATAAACAGATATATTATGGCACAAATTACTTTTAAAGGAAAAAACATACACACATCAGGTTCATTGCCCGAGATTGGTTCAAAAGCTCCCGATTTTACATTAGTTGCAAATGATTTGACGGAAGTCACTTTAGATATGTATAAGGGAAAACAAGTAGTTTTAAATATATTCCCAAGTATCGATACAGGAGTATGTGCAGCATCAGTTCGTCAATTCAATAAATTAGCTGCGGATTTTGATAATACTGAGGTATTATGCGTATCGCGTGATTTACCTTTTGCTCAAGCACGTTTTTGTGGTGCCGAAGGAATAGAAAATGTTGTCACTCTTTCTGATTTTAATACTGCTGATTTTGGTAAAAATTATGGTTTACTAATGGAAGACGGACCACTTAAAGGTTTGCACTCACGTGTGGTAATTGTTCTCAATACAGATGGGAACATTGTGTATACCGAACAAGTTCCGGATATTGCACAGGAACCAAATTATGACGAAGTGTTGAAGGTTTTATAGTTTATGTATAATTTTTCTACATCTTTAAAAATCATATGTTTATAAAAATATAGGCATATGATTTTTTTTTGATACATGTTAAAAAAATGTTGACGCATTTAATTTTTAATACCGTTTAAAATCAATATATTCACGTACATTTGTGAAAAATGAAAGTGTATGGCAGAAAAAAAAGCAGTAGAGACTCCTTTGATGAAACAGTATTATCAGGTAAAAGCAAAACATGCTGATGCTATATTACTGTTTCGAGTGGGCGATTTCTATGAAACTTTTTCTGAAGATGCAATTAAAACTTCAGAAATTTTAGGCATAACACTTACTCGTCGTTCCAATGGATCAGCGTCTTATGTTGAATTAGCCGGATTTCCGTATCATGCACTTGAAACGTATTTACCCAAATTAGTCAGAGCAGGTCAGCGGGTTGCTATTTGTGAGCAATTAGAAGATCCTTCGCAAACCAAAAAAATTGTAAAACGTGGTGTGACAGAGTTGGTTACACCAGGTGTTTCGTTAAGTGAAACCATATTACAAAACAAAGAAAATAATTTTTTAGCGGCTGTTCAATTTTCTAAATCTAATATAGGAATTGCATTTTTGGATATATCCACTGGTGAGTTTTTGGTTGCACAGGGCAATAAAGATTATATCGATAAATTAATTAGTGGGTTTCAACCAAAAGAAATTTTATATGACCGAACCAAGGAAACGCTCTTTAATAATTCGTTTCCTGAAAAATTATATACCTATAAATTAGATGATTGGATATTTACTACTGATGCAGCTGAAGATAAATTATTGTCACATTTTGAGGTGTCGTCGCTCAAAGGTTTTGGTATTGATTTTATGGAGGATGCAATAATTGCTGCGGGTGCAATTTTGCATTATTTAGATATTACCGAACACAAACAAAATAATCATATTCGATCAATTTCTCGT
Organism: Bacteroidales bacterium; assembly: GCA_046482735.1. Classification (GTDB taxonomy): domain Bacteria; phylum Bacteroidota; class Bacteroidia; order Bacteroidales; family UBA1715; genus JAQICB01. The sequence continues at coordinate 26,086 of JAWOEL010000149.1, forward strand.
ATAGAGAAAGATCATTATGTGTGGCTCGATAGATTTACAATCAGGAATTTGGAATTGTTTGGTTCACAAAATGAGTACGCAATATCTTTGCTTGATGTACTTGACCGAACGCAAACTTCGATGGGGGCACGAATGATGAAAAGGTGGTTGGCGTTACCTCTTAAAGATAAAAATGAAATTGAAAATAGGTTGAGTGTTGTTGAAACCTTTGTTAATCATACCGATATTCATGCCAGTATACGAGAACAGTTACATCTTGTATGCGATTTAGAACGTATAGTTGCTCGTGTGGCTGCCGGTCGAATTTTGCCGCGTGAGATAGCACAATTATTACGGGCATTTTCTTCTATTGAACCTATTAAAGAAATTTGTTCGCATCAAGATAATTCATATTTGCAAACTCTTGCAGATCAGTTAAACCCATGTAATAAATTATCGGAAAAAATTGCACACGAAATAGTTCCCGATCCGCCCAATAATTTTCAAAAAGGTGGTATTATTGCTGAAGGGGTGAGTCAAGAATTGGATGATCTTCGTCAGATAGCTTTTTCAGGTAAAGATTATTTATTGGAGTTACAAAAAACAGAAGAGGAACGAACCGGTATACCAAAAATAAAAATTGCCTTTAATAATGTATTTGGGTATTATATAGAAGTGCGAAACACACATAAAGATAAAGTACCTGAAGATTGGATACGTAAACAAACTCTTGTTAGTGCAGAACGGTATATTACCGAAGAGTTGAAAGAATATGAGGAAAAAATATTAGGTGCTGAAAGTAAAATTGTTGTTCTCGAACAGGAATTGTTTTATTCTCTTGTGCAGGAGATTTCTCGTTATATTGAAACTATTCAATTAAATGCCAGTGTTGTGGCAACTATTGATTGTTTGTGTTCGTTTGCATATGTTTCGAACGAAAATGCTTATAACAAACCGCTTATTGAGGAGGGGACTGATTTGAATATAATAAATGGTCGGCATCCTGTTATAGAAACGCAATTACCACCCAACGAGCCATATATAGGAAATGATATTTTTCTTTCTAATGCTACACAGCAAATTATAATTATAACCGGTCCGAACATGGCCGGTAAATCTGCGTTGCTTCGTCAAACTGCATTAATTGTGTTGTTGGCTCAAATAGGGTGTTTTGTGCCGGCCGATAAAGCGGAAATAGGTATAGTTGATAAAATATTTACACGGGTTGGTGCTTCAGATAATATTTCAAAAGGCGAATCAACTTTTATGGTTGAAATGAATGAGGCTGCAAGTATTTTGAATAATGTGTCTGATCGAAGTCTTATTTTACTTGATGAATTAGGGCGTGGCACCAGTACGTATGATGGTATTTCTATTGCATGGGCAATTGTAGAGTATTTACACGAAAATAGTTTTGCATCAGCAAAAACATTATTTGCTACCCATTATCATGAATTAAATGAAATGGAGAAATCTTTTTCTCGGGTGAAAAATTATAATGTTACGGTTAGGGAGCATAAAAATAAAGTGATATTTTTACGTAAACTGGAAAGAGGTGGTAGTGAGCATAGTTTTGGAATTCATGTTGCAAAAATGGCGGGTATGCCTAAATCTGTTATTAAACGGGCAAATGAAATATTACTGGATTTAGAAGGTACTTACCGAAAAGGAAACTTATCGAAACAGGTAGATGAAATAGCTCAGCACAGGGAGGGGTATCAATTAAGTTTTTTTCAACTTGATGATCCTGTACTTTCTCAAATTCGTGATGGGCTTATGAAAATAGATATTAATAATTTAACCCCAATGGAGGCATTGCAAAAATTACATGACATTCAGCATTTAATTCATAAACAATAATTTTTTATTTTGTACGTATGGAATTAGAACATCCGGACATGTCCTTTATAGCACATAATGATGCAGTTCAAGAATATTATTTTAAAGAAGGTTGTTTTATCACTGAATTTCATAACACAGAATCAGATAATGCTGTTTCTATTGCTCAAGCACGCGTAAAACCCGGTGAAACTACCCGATGGCATGCATTATTGCATACAACAGAACGGTATATTATTCTTTCTGGAACGGGTTCTGTAGAGGTGGGGGACGATAAACCTGTCTTGGTTGGTGCACACGATGTTGTTTGTATTCCTCCGGATATACCCCAACGCATAACAAATACCGGAGTAGATGATTTGATTTTTTTAGCTGTGTGTTCACCACGTTTTCAGCAAAAACAGTATATCGATTTGGAAAATGTATAGCAATGAGTAATATACAGTTTATACACAATGAAGATATATATACACAGGTATTGCAAGAACAAATCCCCTGTGCACATCAATCAGTATGGATTGCAACTGCTGATATAAAAGATGTGTATGTAAAGAAATTAGGTAATATGGTGCCGTTTCTTGAGATTTTGTCTGATTTATTACTGAAAGGGGTGGAGGTACGGTTAATTTTTGCGAAAGAACCCGGACCTGCTTTTCGTACTGATTTTGATAAATATCCGGTGTTGGCAAAAAAACTGGAACAATTTCATTGTCCGCGTGTGCACTTTAAATGTGTTATTATAGATGGCGGACGTTTTGTGTATACCGGGAGTGCTAATTTGACCGGTGCTGGCATGGGGGCAAAATCTGTTCGGAACAGAAATTTTGAAATGGGGGTTATTTCTGAAAACAGACATTTTAATGAACAGGTTTTTAATCAATTTGATGATGTGTGGATGGGGGCTTTATGTGAGAATTGTGGTCGAAAAAAATATTGTACTGAATGGCGTGATATATAACACTTCCCTCAATTATATAGAATAATTGAGGGGGTGTTGTTTTTTTGGGAAAAATATTTGTGCTTAGTTACCAAACATATTTTTCATTGCATCTTTTGCTTTGTCTTTAGCTTCATCCTTAGCCTCATCTTTCTTTTCTTCTATTTTTTCTTTTTGTTTTATAATTTCTTGCTGAGCTTTTTTCTTGGCTTCTGCTTTTTTGCGAGCAGCAGCTTCTTCTGCTTTTTTTCTAGCGGCAGCAGCTTCTTGCTGAGCTTTTTGTTTTAGTCGTTCTTGTTCAGCTTTTATTTTGTCCTGTGCCTGAGTTTTTATTGAATTAAAAATACCAGCCGTAGCATTGCCTAATATTGGTTTTACCGTTGGTTTGTTTATTGTGCCACCAATCATTAGTGTAACGGGGATAACCTCACTTTCTTCAATAGAAATATTTGAATCTTCTGCTTTTTTAGATAAAGATTGAATAACATTATGTGTTTCGCTTCCCATTTGTTTTTTCGGAATTTCTAAAGCAATTTTGTAATCCAAACTTTTATCTAATCCGCTTTTGCCTTCTATAATTGCAGTATTATCATTAAAGCTAGTTTGAAACGGCTCTACTTCAATATTTCCGTTTTTGATTGTGAAAAACATTGAAAGATCTTTAGTGCTAATAGATTTATATTGTGATTGCTTTAGTTTGTCTACAATGAGAGATTGTAATTTTGAGTCTTCTAATACGACAGAACTGGAACTGAGCATGCCTGTGCCATTTAAACTGGAGAGAACCGGCATAAAGTCTTTTTGTAAGTCAGAATTGAATGTTAATGTCGTTGAAACAGAACCTTGCATGTATTCAACAATAGGAGCTAATTGTTGTATTATATTGAGTGTGCGGTATGTTTGTGCTATATTAATTTCGGTTACGTCCAGTTCAAACAATGCCTGAGGGGTTCTATTTTTTGGTGTTGCATAAAATCCGTTCATGTTTACTGTACCATCTAGTGTATTCATGTTTACATTTTTCAGAGTCACTTTGCTGTCTTTAATGATGAGTTTTCCTGTGAAATTTTTTATATCATATGTGTCATATAATAGTCGGTCAATAGATGTTTTCAATACAAAATCTATGTTAGATGGTATTTCGACAATTTCATATGCTTCAGATATAGTATCTTCTTCAACAACTGTTGTGTCTGTTTCGTCCATAAAATCATCAGCATCAAAATAGCGTGAATTAAATGTTAATGATCCTTTAATTGTTTCGTCTGCTAACAGGTAAGGAATAAAATTTTCTAATCTTCCTGAAAGAGACATATCACTTGAACCAATTTTTACATCACATTGTTCCACATACACATATTGTGGAGAAAAAACACTTTGTAGTTTTGGAATAAAAATTCCATCTTCAAAATCAGTATCAATATATGAAAAATCAGAAATTGATACTTTTCCTAAAGCTGTTATACTATCGTAATTTTCTTGCTCAATATTTGAAAGAACTGATGCGAATTCAATATCTGATTCGATGATACCAGTCATTTCAGTAGAATCAAGGGGGATAAAATCCTTCATGGAATTTAAATCAATAACACCGTTCATTCCTGCTTTCATAAAAGGGTCAGACATTGGGTTTTTCATAAAAAACGTCATGCTGAATGGATTTTCGGCAAAGCGAACAGTGAATTTTTTCAGGTTAATAACCATATCGTCTAATTCTTCACTTGGACTTTGGATGTCTAAATCTGCATTAATGTTTGTTACAGATTTAGGTAAATCCGGGTACTGAAATGTGCCGTCTTTGATAAGCATATTTAAATTAAATGATGGAAATGTTTCGGGTGTTTCGCTATAGACGCCTTTTACATTTCCGTTTATAGCCAGTTTTCCGTCAGTTTTTATATCATTAAAATCTTCGGTATATATGGCAGGAATGAGAGATAATATATGTTTAAATTCTGTTTGTGTTGTTTTAAATGAAAAATCCATATCCATATTGTCTTCTACAAATTGTAACCAACCGTCATACGCAAGTTCAAGTTCGTTTATGTGCATTACATTGTCGCGCAGAGTGTATTTTTCGTGTTCAAAATTTGCCTCAATACTTGCGGTAAGGTCAATTGCTGATTGAGATAAGTAGGGTATCCCATCCATTGAATATGTACATGATGCTATATTGGTAACTGTTTCCAGTATGGTTGACGCATCAGTAAAATCTCCGGATATATCCATATTCATATTTTCGAGTAGAGCATACATGTCATAAGGTCTATCGTCATATTCTATATATGCATTCTGAATTTGAATTTTTTGTAATTGTAGTGCAAAAGAAGATGAGCTTGTGTCAGCAGGAGTGGTGTCCGTTTCGCTACTTATCAGTATATCATAATTAACAGAACTGTCTTGTGCGGTGAGTAAACGAATACGTGGTGAATGTATCATAATTTCTTTTATGTCTATAGATTCACCTGAAAAAACACTGAGTACATCAATAGTTGCTAGTAAATTGTTGACAGAAAGTAAGGTGTCTTGAGAAAATTGTTCTTCTCCTACAATTTCCAAATCTGAAAGGGTGATTGTGAAATCGGGGAAATGTTTAAAAAGAGAGACTGAAAAATCAGTAAAATTTACCTCTGCTGTAAGATTTTTATTAATTTCTTGTTTTGTCATTGAAAGTAATTTCCCTCTAAAAACGTATGGTGTAACTATAAGGGAAATGACAATTAAAATAATAATGATGCTGAATACTTTAACAAATTTATTCATAATAGTATGATTTTTATGCTTGTAATGTGATTATAAAAGTACATAAAAAAATAAAACAGAAGTCTTTTTTTCTATTTTTTTTCGTACAGTATATTCAATTAGTATACAAAATGCTAATTTCCTCGCTTGAACATGTGGTAAAAAAGGAGTTTTAGTATTTTATATTCAGTGTTTTACCTCATTTTTTTTAATATGTACAAATTAGATATTCTCCCCCACATATTTACCTCACAATATTAAGGGTTCCGAA
>JAWOEL010000094.1:0-16984 GCA_046482735.1 Bacteroidales bacterium
ATGGGTGAATGGAAAAGAGGTTCTCCATGTAACAGGTATTCGTTTCACCAGTAACGAGGATAAAATAGATAATCTTTATATTTCAACATTCCACGGTGGTGGAGATGCTACCTGGGCACCTACAACAACATGTCATACATATATCGATGATGTTACTATTTCATCAAATTATGAAGATGTTGCGTATTTAGAATGCGAAGGGCCGGATTTAGGTGTAAATACAAGTCTTTGTGGAACTTCTTCGGTTACTCTCAATGCAAATGTAAGTACAACTAATGCTTCATTTTCATGGGTAAAAGACGGGGCTCCTATTGGTGGTGCTACTTCAGACACATACACTGCAACTCAAGCCGGTGAATATGTTGTTATATACGATAGTCTTGGCTGTGTTATGAAAGATACAATTACTGTTGCTTCTAATCTAAATCCAGATTTAGGCACAGACAGAGTAATATGTGCAACTTCGTTTGAAACATTAAACGCACAGGATACGGGTGCAGGATATTCATATGCGTGGACACAGGATGGGAGTCCTATAGAAGGAGCAACAGAAAGCACGTTTGATGCATATCAGGCAGGAACATATGGAGTAACAATTTCGGCAAGTGGATGTGCAGATGCAAGTTCGACAGTAACATTAACAACAAACTTTTTAAATGTTCCTGACGTGAGTGGTGCAGAAAACGATGTAGTTACTGTAACCATAAATGAATCAGGTAATTTTGGATGGTACAACCAAGAAAATGGAGGCACACAGTTGGGTACAGGCACAACATATGATGCTACTGTTGGTGCAAGCGATTATTTCCTATACGTTCAGGATGAAACCGGTTTTGTTGCTTCTGTAGGAAAAACATCAGCTCCGACAACATGGACAGACGATCGTTTTGATGAACGAAGAATGAAATTTGAAACTTTTACGGAATTAAATATAGATGCAATTACCATATATGCAGTTGCCGAACAAGATATAACAATAAATGTACTTGCGTCTGATGAATCAACTATTGTAGCAACAAAAACTTTCACCGCTGCTCCGGCCGGAGCAAACAGACTTCAATTAGATTTTAATATTCCAACAGCAGGTACATATTATATGTCAGCCGAAGGCTCAACCGGTGAATTAGAATATTCTTACGAAGCTGATACTGATATTAGTTTTCCATATACAATAACAGATAAAATTTCAATACTTGGATCAAACCTAAGCTGGATAGATGCTAAGCCATATTATTTATTTTTTTACGACTGGCAGGTATCGGCAGGCAATACCTGTGCACGGACTCCGGTACAAATTGCTTCAACCGGGAGCACTTCTGCTTTAACTCAAACCATTGAGCTCACAGCAGGATGGAATATTATATCAACATCAGTACATATTGCCGACAGTAGTATTTCGCAGATATTTTCGGGGCTTGATATTGCAGTTGTGAAAAATAGCGATGGCTTTTGGAAAAACGGACAGGCAAATGAACTTAACAATTTGCATACAATAACAGCCGGAGCAGGATATCTGGTTTATATGAATACTTCCGGAACATTGGAAATTACCGGAAATGTTATTGAAACAGTAAATTATCCAAGTTTGCAAAGCGGTTGGAATTTGGTAGGATATCCAACTGTGGGAGAATCTTCATTAGAAACAAAACTCATTACAGATTATTACGATTCTGAAAACTGCTCAATTATTAAAAGTTTTGTGGGCTTTTGGGAACCCGGAAATCCATTAAACTCTATTCAGGAATTATCACCGGGAGCAGGATATTTTGTAAAAAAGAATTAATTCATATTTCGAACTGTGACAGAAATAAAATATATTTGTATCATATTTACTTATACAAATATTTACAATATGTCTTATACTCTTGTTGACCCAAAAGCTACACAATCTGTACATTCTGTATGGTCATTTCTCACAAAAGATACCGACAAAATTATGTTTGGTCATCAGGACAGTCTGTCGTACGGAATAGGCTGGAAATATGCTGATAATCCTCAAAAAGCGGACTCTGACATATACCGCGTATGTGGCGATTTTCCGGCATTCTTCGGCTGGGATTTAGGACATATAGAAACCGGTTCGACGCTTAATATAGACAAGGTGCCATTCGATGACATGCGAAAAAATATACAAAAAGCATATACCATGGGTGGTATTCAAACAATTAGCTGGCACCCCACAAATCCCATTACGGGAGGCGATACCTGGGATACATCCGTTCGGGTACTCGAAAAGATTTTGCCGGGCGGCACACATCACCACCAATTTACTCAATGGCTTGATGCTATTGCCGATTTTATGCTCTCACTTATTGATGAAAAAGGAACTGCAATTCCGGTAATTTTCAGACCATACCATGAACACACAGGCAACTGGTTTTGGTGGGGAGACGAGCTCTGTTCACGTGAAGAATATATAAATTTATGGGAATTTACTATAACACACCTTCGTGATACCCGAAACTGCCATAATCTTTTATACTGCTACAGCACAGACAAAGTAACCAGTAAAGAACAATACCTCAACAAATATCCCGGTAACGAATGGGTCGACATTCTCGGTATTGATGTATATGATTTTCCGCATCAGGGAGTTGACTTTGAAAAAGTGCTTCCTGAATGTTTACGCATTCTCGAAAAAATCGGAAAAGATGTACAAAAACCCTACGCACTTACCGAAACAGGAAATTTATGTGTAGAACCCGAAACATGGTGGACTCAGTCATTACTGAAACTGACGCACCCATTCAACATTAAATGGTTTTTGGTATGGATAAATATTGAACAGGCACAATATTACGGACCACATCCGCAAAACAAAAGTGCCGACGATTTTGTCTCATTTTATAAACACCCCCAAACAGCTTTTTTGAAAGATATTGTTATTGATAATTCATAAAAAAAATTATTATGCCACGATTAGATAAAGAAACCAAAAAAGACATACAAAAATTGAATGACAAAGATCTTCGAGACATAATTATAAAATTAGCGTCGAAGGATAAAATGGTATATGATTATCTTCAAATTAATTATTTAAATAAAGAATCCGGAGCACAGGAATTATTTGAAGAAACAATTGCAGATTTAGACGATATATCATGGAAACAATACAAAGGATATTCTCCGCAAGTGCGACAAACAAAAATGTTAGCAGCATACATTAAAAGAATTAATGACTTTACAAAAATTTGTACCAATAAAGTATACGAAGCCGATTTGTTAGTATACATTCTCGAAATTACTTTTTCGTCGCCTCCGGATATGTTTGGAACCTGCTTCACTCAATTTGATACAAAGGTTGCAATAATACTGAAACGACTTATAAATATTATTACAAAAAAATTACACGAAGATTATAAAATTGAATATAAAGATCGCATAAACAATTATTTAAACATATTACATACACAATCCAATTTTATAGACACTATCTATAATTTACCACAAAAAATATAAATGGTTAATTATTGATATTGAGATATTTAAAAATCAAGCCGACACATTACGAACAAAACACGGTGGAGTGTGGCAATCTCTACCATTGAAACACAGCATCACATAACCGGCAGTGCGGTATGATTGGAAGCGTGTAAAAGAAAAAGTATACAAACAATGCAATAACCAACCTGTTCTCAAAACTGTTCAAGTATCTGAATCCTCTTTTGTACAGGAGGATGCGTTGCAAAAATTCCGTTTATCATTGAATTCAATGATGATGAATCTTCTTTTTTAGTAGGGTGATCAATAAACATTTGTGCAACATCATCTCGCTTAACCGCCTCTATCCAAGGGTCTTTCGAAATTTTTCTAAGAGCACGTGCTAATGCGTCCGGATTTTTGGTTAATTCGGCAGCTCCGGCATCTGCAAGATATTCCCGTTTTCGGGATAAGGCAAACCGAAATACAATAGAAAGAATGTATCCAATAATTCCTACTGCTAACAAAATTAAAATAAGAATAAAGCCATTCTTTTTTTGACTGCGACCGGCACCACTAAAGAGTAACGAACGAAAAGCAATGTGTGATATAAATGCAAATATTCCGACAAAAATTACTGAGATAATGAGTAACCGAACATCTTTGTTCATTATATGCGTTAACTCATGTGCTATCACAGCTTCCAATTCGTCGTCATCTAATTTGGAAATAATTCCCCGTGAAAGTGAAATTGTGTAACTTTTTTTGGAAATGCCACTTGCAAAAGCATTTAAAGAATCATCTTCGATAATATTCAATCGAGGTACAGGAAGCCCGCGAGACATACATAAGTTTTCAACTAAATTATACACTCGCATATTTTCTTTACGCGTCAGAGGTTTTGAAAGTGTTGCTTTCTGAATCATACGAGTATGTGAAAGCCAGGCAATAGCGAACCAGATTCCAACTGCAAGCAACACAAAAGGAACAGCCTGTATAAACTGCTCCTGAATTTCTGCATAATTAACAATACCGGTTTGAGAGGCATATCGCTGTACTAAAAATAAAAAAAGCCACACCATACCGACAATAACGGCAGGAAAAGAAATAATTAAAAAAACAGATCGAAAATTGTTTTTCCAAATTTGCGATTGTATACCAACATATTGCATATGAATTGACTATTAAAATGAAATATCGGGAGCTTTATCCATCTCCTTGCGGGTATCTACGCCCACATCAAACATAGGTTCTGTTTTAAATCCAAACAATCCGGCAATAATATTCGATGGAAATGCCTGAACTTTTATATTAAGTTCCTTGGTAGCAGAGTTAAAGTAACGACGAACTGCCGCAAGTTTATTTTCTATATCTGAAATTTCCGATTGCAATTGCAAAAAATTTGTATTAGCTTTTAAATCCGGATATGCCTCCACCGCTATGTTTAATCCCTGAAGAGCTGACGAAAGATTATTTTCAGCAGCAATTTTTTCATCAATCCCTTCTGCATTCATTGCTCCGGCACGTGCCTGCGTAATGTTTGTAAGTACCGATTCTTCATGATTCATATATCCCCGCACCGATTCTACCAGTTGTGGAATAAGATCGTGCCGCTGTTTCAACTGCACATCTATGTCGGCAAATGCATTTTCTCTGTTTATTCGTAACCGAACAAGTTGATTGTACATTATAATTATTATAAGTACTATAAAGCCTGCTCCGAGTAATATGTAACCTGTTGTTGTCATAGCTGTTTTTTTTAGTTTAATCTGTTCAAAAATACATTTATTTTATATAAAATAATACTAGCATCCGAAACTTTTTTAAAAAATTATAAAATTAGCTCTACACCCCACTAAATAAGTTGCGGAAAAGAAATTTAACCGGAAAATAAGTCTTTCTCAAAAACCAATTGCTTTGAACCATATCTATCGTGAACTTTAACTTCACTGATATTAATTTTTTTCAGGAATCATGAGTGTGTCATACCAAGAGGTTACCCCATTTTTTTATCAAAGGAGAAACACAGTGTGGCGAAATGTGCAAATGACAGAGTATACGTACACTTATACTTTATTCAAAAAAATCTTCTTCTTTTTTTCTACAGCAAAAAAAAGAAGCAAAAAAGTGCCGCCACGCAACACGAAATCTAAAAATCAGTTCATTTCCGCTGTTTTCGCAAAATGCCCTTTTGTAAAAACAATACTATTCCGAAAACTTGTTACATGGGCAAGCTGCGAAAACTACGCTCCAATTTCACGATTTTTTACGATTCCTTAGTTGAAGTGGCAAAGTAATCCGAACCGGCAGTTTTTCAAAAAAAACCAAAAAAATCTCTTTGTGTTAATCTTTCGACAACAAAATAATTGATTTATAATCAGGCAATTAACGAACTCAATCATTGATGCCAGTATGTAATTTAATTCCTCCCATAGCTCTCCGATAATTAGAGCGAAAAACTGATTATCTGTCTTATATTTACTAACGTCTTCATCTGTTTTGTAAGTATTGATACAACTTTCAAAAATCCAAGTTAGTACTAAATCTAAAATTTTTCTAAATACTGGTTGTTATTTTTTTTGTGAAACAAAAATACGAAATCCTGAGGGCTTTTTAAAATACTAACTTTCGAATGCTAGTGATAAAATAAGCTGAATTCAACGAAATTTTTAACGTTTATATTCTTCTGACAGAAATGAGATAATACAGTATAGCACAACTATAAAAGTCATCGTGCCGTGTTCATTAAGTCATACGTTTGTATGCAAACAAGACAAAAAACCGAAAAGAAAATCTTCCTTTCGGTTTTATATAAGCTTCTATACTTTAGATAAAAAAATACAAATTACATGCGTTATATTATTTAGTAACCGTCACATTTATCGTAAATCCCACATCATTTGCTATTAAATAGTCTATCGGCACACCCTTGGTTCCTTCAGTGTTATAATTAAGCCCCCACTTTCGGCGATCAACAGAAAAATCTTCTGACGCAATACTCACCGAATTATCGGTAACAAATACATTCGCCAAAAAAGTAATATTTTTAGCACTGTCCATAATGCGTAAATTTCCCGAAACCTCTGAATTATATTCACCCGAATGAGGCTTTATTGCTGACATTTCAAACTCAGCATACGGATATGAAGATACCGTAAAAAAATCATCACTTAATAAATGATTGCGTAACTCTGCAGCAGTAGCAGTATCATCACCAAAACTATTCACTTCGAGTGTAGATAAATCAACAGACACGTGAGCATTCGTGATTTTTTCACCATCTAAAAGCACCTCTGCATTGTGCAAAAACACTTTTCCCCACCGTTGTTGAACACCACCTAAGTGAGATGCTCGCCATTGAATAAAACTGGAATCAGAAATTGTTGTCAGTTTCTGAGTGTACTCGGCATTTTTTTCAACCGTCTGCTTATCACTTGTGTCAGCCTTGTTCCCAGTTTGAGAACACGAAGCAAATACCACTGCTATAATTACGAATAAACTATACATTTTTTTCATTGTTGTTGTTTTTTAAATTTTACTTGTTTCAAAGTTAGTACTAAAAAACAAGTAAAACATTACATATCAATGAAAAGTTACTTTGGCAAACCATAATTATCCACCACAAAATCCAAATCTTTATCGCCACGTCCACTCAAGTTAACCAAGATAGATTTTTGAGGATTATTTCGTGCTAATTTTAAAGCATATGCCACAGCATGAGCACTTTCAAGAGCAGGAATAATACCCTCAAGACGACTTAATTCATAAAATGCATCAATACATTCTTCATCAGTAATTGCATCATAATTCACTCGTTTCAAATCCCGCAACATACTATGTTCGGGACCAACTCCCGGATAATCAAGCCCACTGGCAACAGAATATACCGGTGCAGGTTCGCCATTTTCTTCCTGTAATAAATAACATTTAAAACCATGAATTGTTCCGGGTTTTCCGTACATCATAGTTGCCGCATGGTCACCAACTTTCTGAGAACGACCTAAAGGTTCCACACCATATAAATCACATTCATCATCATCTAAAAAAGCAGTAAACATACCCATTGCATTACTTCCCCCACCAACACACGCAACAACGCTATCGGGCAATTCTCCGGTCATGTCAAGAAACTGTTCACGAGCTTCTATGCCAACTACCCGTTGAAAATCGCGTACCATCATTGGAAACGGATGCGGTCCAACAACAGAACCTATACAATAAATACTGTTTTCAGGATCTTGTAAATATGCTTGAAATGCGGAATCAACAGCTTCTTTTAAGGTTTTTAAACCATGAGAAACAGGCACAACTGTAGCACCTAATATTTTCATTCGCACCACATTAGGATGCTCTTTTTTAATGTCAACTTCACCCATGTGAATTTCACATTCTAAACCAAAATATGCCGCAGCTGTCGCCAATGCAACACCATGTTGTCCTGCACCGGTTTCGGCAATCAGTTTTTTCTTGCCCAAATATTTAGCAAGCAATGCCTCACCCATACAGTGATTAAGCTTATGAGCACCGGAATGATTCAAATCTTCCCGTTTCAGATAAATACGACCGTGATATTTCTCAGACAATCTGTTGCAATAATACACGGGAGTTGGTCGCCCCTGATAATGCTTACGAATGCTACGCAATTCGGTAATAAAATTGTGTGACTTACTAATGGTAAAATACGCATCAGCGATTTTTTTCATTTCTTTTTCTAATGCGGGAGGAATAAAAGCTCCGCCATATTCTTTATAGAATCCGTCTTTATCGGGATAGGTTTTAAAATAGTTGGTACTCATAATAATAACTTAAATTATTTTTTAGGTAAAAATACAAAAAATATGGTCTTTCAATATATTGAATTCATATTTTTGTATTTGTTTTACCAAACAAATAACAAAATTGTGCAAACACAAAAACATACATACATTCAAAACAGTATCGGATTTCTTCTCTGGATTGGTGCATGCTGTGTATATCTGTGTTCCGATATTCTCATTACGAATAACCATTCTGCACAGACACTTACGGCTGCGTACACATTAGGCATAGCCGATAGTCCGGGGCATCCTTTATACATGATAATCGGACGAATTGCTGCCCTGTTTTCTGAACCTGATTCTTTTCTGAATACTATGCGAATAGTGTCCGTATTGGCAGCATCAACAACTATTTTGTTGGTCTATTTTTCGGTTGTTTCTATTGCACAACACATTTTATTTCATACAGAACAAAAACAGAAAAACAGTAGTCATGTATTAATCTTTACCGTCGGAATAATTTCGGCATCGTCACTTCTTTTTTCTACCAGTTTTTGGAACAGTGCCCGCACTCCCGGAATTGATGCGGTTTCAACATTATTTGTAGCTTTATTGTGCTGGATTACGATAAAATGGTATACGGCACGACACTCAGCATCAGGCAATCGATATATACTGCTTACGGCACTTATCCTCAGCCTTGGCATAAGTATTGATCCATATATGTTGCTTGTTTTTCCGGCAATTTTTACGGTGTATTATTCTGCGAAACACAGCTCTTCATTTACTAATTCTCTTATTGGTTTTGGATATGGTGTCGGCATTTCGATACTAATATGGGCTCTGTTTTTCCGCATATTACCATTTATAGCAGCACAAATTAACAGTGCCGCAAACATATATGTGTCACTTCCGGTGAATGCCGGTATGGCACTTTTTTATATTCTCCTGTTAGGAGCAATTATTACAACACTTGTTCACACATATAAAAAAAAGACACAATCTCACTATATTGTTTTTCTTATAGCAATCCTGTTCATGGGACAATTACCCTACGCATATATCATCATTCGCTCCAATAATACTTTATGTACGCAAGGAGAAATGCCCGATAATGCCCGGGAATATGCAGAATATCTCGGCTCTTCATCTGAAGCACCACTACTATACGGGCCTTATTTCAATGCTCCGATAACAGAATTTTCGCAAAAGGAAAATCTCAGTGCAACAGATAGTGGCTATATGTACACAAACCCGATTACAAAACCAACATATAATTCTGACTTTCTATCTGTTTTTCCCCGATTATGGAGCAGCGACAAAAAACACGAATATGTATACAAACAATGGGCTGATATTCGTGAAGGAAAAAATATGCTCTCGGTATATCATGAGGGAATAACGTACTCAAAACCATCGTTGTGGCAGCACATACAATTTTTTACAGCGTATCAGTTAAACCATATGTATATTCGATATTTTTTATGGAATTTTGCAGGAAAACAAAACAATTTTGTTGGCAACGGCGAACCACACAAAGGCAATTGGATATCGGGCATTTCTCTTATCGACAATATTCGTTTGGGGGCTCAAGATACCTTACCCCGGGTATATAAAGAAAATCCGGGTCACACTACTTATTTTTTTCTGCCATTATTATTAGGACTTCTCGGTGCCGGATACGTTTATAAAAAACATCGCTTATTTTTCACATTGTTTACATTACTTTTCATATGCACCGGTATTTTTAAAGTAGTAATAATGAATATTGCACCAACAATTACCTTCGAAATTGACAGTCTATATCTCGCATCATATCTTGCTTTTTCAGTATTTATTGGTTTTGGTGTTCTTGCGATATGCGAATTAGGAAAAAACACTACCGAAAAAAAACGAACAATAATTGCTGTTGCATGTGGGTTGTGCAGCCCGGTAATTCTCTGTGCTCAAAACTATACGGGACACTCAACAGCTGAAGACAAACCATATCAGTCAGCTCAAACATTACTTAACACCGCACCTGCCAATGCGATTATATTTATGAGCGACAATCAACTTTTCGAAACAGCACAATACGAACAAACAGTAAAAAAACAACGAATTGATATACAATTAATTAACTGGAATCACCTCAACAATCCGCAATATATTTCCGAATTACGTACATCACATAAAAACATACCGACGCTATGCGTTCCTGAAGAAAAGTATACCTATGGAGTAAATGAGGAAATATTTGTACTCACCCATTCAGCTCCGTCAAAAAAATATTATCCTGCTCAAGACATTCTGGACATTCTTTCGTCCGACAATTTGGAATACAAGGCTAAAATATCAGAAAATACATATATCGATTTTATACCTTCACCTTTAGTGTGTTTACCTGCACAAGACATTTCCACCGAAACATACCACACTTCACGTCCGGTAAATTTTTCACAAAATATATGTTTTTCACTCATAGAACAAGATAAAACAGGCACATACACCGATTCGATAATCAGCAAAAATCAACTTGTTTTTCTCGATATACTCAGTCAAAATAACTGGAAACGACCAATTTGTTTCTCACAGGAACTGAATCCTTCTCGTTATTTTAATTTAAACAACCGATGCATTTCAAAAGGTCTGTACACACAACTGTTTCCCGTTACCACACACACACGCCCCAGACTTGACGGAGATTTTGTGTATTCGGAATATATTTCAAAAGCCAAAAACAGAAAAAACATTCCGGAAAGCTATCTTTCCGTATTTACCGACCTTAGCCGCAATTTACTGTACGAAAACCGATACGATTCCGTACGACACGTTCTTTCAACTCAATTGGAATATTTTCCGGTAGCAAAATATCCGGAATTATCATATTCAGCAGCTCATGCTTTACTATTCATACACGATACTGTTCATGCATTTTCGGTATTTTCTGAAATAAGTTCCACCATTCAGGAATATGTACTCTATTATATCAGTTTACATACAGAAGATTTACAAAAAAACAATACCGAAATTACACACACACTTCAATTATCTATTCAATTATTCGAAACTGCACTTGAGCTTGACAAACCCGGCATTGCAAATTCTCTTGCAGAATCAACAACGCTTTGCATCGAACATATATATGATTTTACGGAACAAATAACACTTTCTGACCCGCATACTTTTATGCACAAAAACCAATGGATTCACTCATTATCGAAAAAAAATATGAATATCGCATTTTGGTATAATAAAATGAAAGTATATTTGAGGAATTAAATGCGAATGTTTTGAGACAACCGATTTTAAATATAAACAAACCTCAACCTCCTTTGGTAATTGAAAAAATGCTACCTCATCTTGTGTGGCGTTTACCACAAGAAAAAAAAACAGTCTATATTACCTTTGATGACGGTCCCGTACCATACTATACCGAAAAAGTCATGGACTGTTTGGATTCATATAATATTACCGGCACTTTTTTCTGTGTAGGCGAAAACATTGAGCGACATCCGGATTTATTTACATACGTGCAAGAAAAAGGACATAGTGTCGGATCGCATACCTACAATCACCTCAACAGTTGGAAATGCAGTAACAATGAATACATCGCTAATGTACACAAAGGAGCAGACAAAGTTAACAGCCGTTTGTTTCGTCCGCCACACGGGAAAATCCGATTTAAACAAGCAAAAGAACTCATACAACAATACGATATCATAATGTGGGATATAATATCGAAAGATTATGACAAAAATTTAACCGGAGCAGACTGCTTTGAAAACGTACAAAATTATGTACAAAACGGTTCAATTATCGTATTTCACGATTCTCAAAAAGCATTTGCAAATTGCATGTATGCATTACCCAAAACAATTGATTATCTTTTGGAGCACGATTATGCAATAGAAAGCATACCATTACATATACCGATAAATCAATCTGCTGTATAAGACATTTTTGAATATGAAAATTTCTGTCGTAATAGTCAATTATAACGTAAAATATATACTCGAACAGTGTTTATACTCAGTTCAAACCGCCCTTCAACATACAGACGGAGAAGTTTTTGTTGTTGACAACAATTCGGTTGACGGCTCATGCAGAATGATTCAGGAAAAATTTCCACAGGTACAGCTTATTGCAAACAAAGAAAACCTTGGTTTTGCAAAAGCAAACAATCAGGCTATCCGGCAATCGCAGGGCGAATATGTGGTCTTACTCAACCCCGACACCCTAGTCGAAGAAGATACCTTCGAAAAAGTACTTGCATTTATGGACCAAACACCCGATAGCGGTGGTGTAGGCATTAAAATGATTGACGGAAAAGGTAATTATTTACCCGAATCAAAACGAGGCTTACCAACCTTACAGGTATCGTTTTACAAAATGTTTGGTTTTCATAAACTATTTCCCCATTCTAAACGCTTCAATTACTACTACATGGGGCATTTGGATACCGAATCTGTTCACGAAATTGATATTATGTCGGGAGCCTGCATGTTTCTCCGAAAATCGGTTTTAGATACAATTGGATTGCTTGACGAAGAATACTTTATGTACGGTGAAGATATTGATTTATCGTACCGGATAACCCAATCGGGCTATAAAAATTATTATTTCCCACATACCACCATTATCCATTACAAAGGCGAAAGTACCAAAAAAGCCAGTTTCAAATATGTTATGGTGTTCTACAAAGCAATGGAAATATTTGCTCGCAAACAGCTCCATATGAAAAAATACAGTTTATACTGGTTTATTATTCATACGGCAATATGGATTCGTGCTTTGTTTGCATTAGTTTCGAGAGGTATTAAAAAAATTATTCTTCCACTATTAGATACAGGTATTATAATGAGTGGATTTTACCTGTTAGCAACCTGGTGGGCATCCTATCATTTTGGAAATGAATATTATTATCCGCAGGGATTTTTCAATCATATTGCACCCTTTTTCACCGGACTCTATATTATTGCCATCTATTTTTCTGCCGGATACGAACGACCTGTTAAGTTACCCAATCTCATAAAAGGCATAAGTGCCGGGTTTGTGTCGGTACTCATTGTGTACTCTCTTTTCCCCGAAAGTCTTCGTTACTCACGACTTTTACTGCTTTTAGGATTTGCCTGGAATATTGTTACACTAACCACTTTACGGGGAATATTTCATCTGTCGGGTATTTCCAATTTGGGCATACTTATCAAAAAAAACAAGCACATTGTATTAGTTGGCAATGAAAAAGAAACCGCACGAGTCTACGGTTTTTTGCAAGAAACCGGTCATCATAATACAATTGCAGGATTTATCAGTCCCGACCGAACCGCGCAATCAGAAAAATACATTGGCAGAATAGATCAGTTGCAGGAAATTGTGCGAATGTACAATATAAATGAAATAATATTTTGTTTACAGGACGTCGGAGCAGCACAAATTATAAAAAACATGTTGCGGTTTTCCGATTTACAGGTTGACTTCAAAATAGCTCCTCCCGAAACCTTTTCGGTAATCGGAAGTAACTCCTCAAACACTGCCGGAGAATTATACATTATAGAATTTAATTCAATTGCAAAAGGACTCAATAAAAAGAAAAAAAGACTATTTGATATTTCATGCAGCTTGTTATTACTCTGCACAAGTTTTATGTGGGCATGGTTTATACCACAGTCCGGAAAAGCACTAACAAACTGCATACAAGTTTTATTTGGCAGAAAAACCTGGGTAGGATATTCACCGGAATTTATACAAAATCAACACGAACATCAGTTACCACAAATAAAACCATCGGTATTATACCCCGGCATGAATTTTTCATGGAAAACTCATGCCACACTTATCGAACAAGCTCATGTTTCATATATCAAAGATTATAAAATACGGCAGGATATATATCTTATATACAAACATTTCCGGTATATATCTCGTGTATAATACTGAACTGTTTATACTATGATTGGCTCCTGCTTGTTTTTACTGTCTCTCCAAGACATACTTCATACGAAACAATACAATACTAAAAAACGGCAACAAAGCAATTTTATATCGTACTAAAGCTCCGAAATTAGCAGTTGTAAGACCCACAAAAAATGCAAACATAATTGAAAATACAAAAAACGACATAAGCATCGGATCTTGATAGACGATTGCAAAAAATTTAAATCCCCCCGATTTGCCAATTAAATACAGAAACAAGATTATAAAAAACAAACTTTCCAAACCGGTAAAAATCATAAGTATACTCCCCGCCTCCCAAATAAACGGGCGAAACAATCCTGCAAGAATTGCAATGGGAGCTTTCGAGAGCATACTCGGAACACTGGCATCAAATTCCCCAATATCAAAAGAATTTTCGCCATATGCCTCACGCGATAAATCGTCCTGAATAATAACTGCATGCTCCATCATAGAATCTACCGTGGCATATTTACCTTCTGCTAAACTCCCCAAACGAGTAATTGTAAAAATAACGAGTACAGCACCAAAAATCATAAGTACCGGAAATACAATTGTCCGAAACACTGCACTTTCTATATTG
This sequence comes from Bacteroidales bacterium, assembly GCA_046482735.1. Taxonomy (GTDB): domain Bacteria; phylum Bacteroidota; class Bacteroidia; order Bacteroidales; family UBA1715; genus JAQICB01. The sequence goes on from JAWOEL010000094.1 coordinate 14,695, forward strand.
CTCACCATTCTCAATCCAAGCCACAGTAAAATAGTGACAAAAGCGGTATAATACATAAACGGTCTGATAGATATCAGTATATACGTCCAAAAAAGAAGTATCAGAATTGATTTTATTGTTTTTCGCTTTTTCACTACAAAAAGCCACACATGCCTATACAAAACAAGCAACGCAACCAAACACCATACATCTTTTAAAATACCGGAACTCCAAAACACCAATGATGGAAAAAATAATATAGAAATAGCCAATTCTTTCGTAATCCGCGGATATATTGAACACATCATGGTGTAAAATTTCCAAATAGGAATAAACAAAACGGCATTCATAATAACCGTAGTAGCCCAATATGAACCAAAGCCCAAAATATAAAAGGGTACCATAAACCGACACACGGAATATGCATTAGGGTCGCGATAATATGTAGGATACCCGGTTTGCCAATCAAATAAAGAGTATAGTTCAGGCGTTTGCTCACCAAAGAATAATCGTATAAATGCCGGAAAATCTTTTAATGCTACTTTTGCAATAGATCCGGCACCGGAAAAATAATACACCGTATCACCACCGCCATAATACATTAAATATATATAGCTAAAAAACATACCCGCAACTATTCGGGCACATAATCCTTTTTTGAGATACTTAAAATGAGAATAGCGATGAATATACTTTTGCTGAACATTATTGGTATATACAAATACAATTAACAATACTATTACCGTTATTATAATGTCTACACCTGTCAGTTTAAAATACATACACCTGAGTCAAATTATTGAGCATTTTTATGAGCATATATTCGTTCTATGATATCTACAATTTTTAATCCCTCCATAGCATTCGTGGTAATAGTAGATTTTTGCTGCAAAGTTTCAACCACATTTTGAATAACAAAATGATGATTCGCAGCAGACCCTTTATATTGTCCATAATCATTTGGTGGATTACATGGTGCAAGCGTTGGCATGGTATAATCTTTTATATTACATTCCACAACCTCATTCATATATTGACCGGCAACTTTTATTGTTCCTTTTTCTCCGATAATTGTAATGCTGCTTTCCAAATTTGTATCCCACACCGCAGTTGAATAATTCAAGCTTCCCATACCACCATTAACAAAATCGAAATGCACAAAACCACTATCCTCAAAATCAGTTAAACTTTCATGCGTAAAATCATTAAAATGAGCTTTAATATTCGTAATATCACCAAACAACCAATACATTATATCAATAAAATGAGAGAATTGGGTAAATAATGTTCCCCCATCGAGTTTCCCGTCACCATGCCAGCTTTCGGGAACATAATATCGTTCATCTCTGTTCCAAAAACAATTTAATTGCACCATAAAAACATCACCCAACACCCTATCCGAAATAACTTCCTTAAGCCATATAGAAGGCGGTGAATATCTGTTTTGCATGACACCGAAAATATGCCGCGATTTTTCCAAAGATTTATAAATCATTTTCTCAGCATCAGCTTTCGTAAGAGCCATAGGTTTTTCGCACACCACATGACAATTATGGTCCAAGGCACAAATAGATTGTTCTGCGTGCAATCCATTTGGCGTACAGATATTTACAACATCAATTTCAATTCCCGAATCAAGCATCTCTTCATGAGAAGCAAAAAACGGTACCTGAGAGTCTGCCACATTTAATTCTTCCCGAGGTTTCACATCACAATATGCAACAAGTTCCGCATTCGGGTTCTCCGTAATCATAGCCGCATGTCGTTTCCCGATGTGTCCGAGACCGATAACTGCGAATTTTATTTTTTTATTCATACAATGATTTATTCAAATTTACCGGTAAAATTACAATATTATTTTTATTTATTAATTCTTATCCAAAAGTATCTGTGCAAACTTCCGTGCTTGATTTTTTCGTGAATATTGTTCAATAGTATGCGTTTGGGATTCTACAAAACCATTCTGTTTCCACTCACCAAAAGCATTCATTAATCCTTTGTGCAAATCTTCGGCATGAGCAAAACTTAAACCGGAAGACGTGTTATCAATTATTTCCTGCAATGTTCCGTTATCAGAGGGAAACAAAAAAATTCTTCGTTGCACCTGAAGATAGTCAAACACTTTAGCATACACCTGTTTTTTTATATCCGAAGCAGGCAATAACAATACAGACGACTGGTACAATAAGGAAATAACATCTTTCTGCGGAATACGATCGGTAAATACCTGATGTACTGGTATTCCGGAAAACACCTCACAAATTCTCTGTTTTTGTTCAGGATAAAAATTAAGCCCTATCCATTGAATTTT
>JAWOEL010000136.1:0-6381 GCA_046482735.1 Bacteroidales bacterium
AGTTGAAACTGAACCTGTTTTACAACCTGGTATTCGTGGACAGGTTGAGCGTTTTCAAGTTGAGACTGTTGAACCTGGTTTTGAAAGTTTGGGGCGTGCTGATACAGATCAAATAACAATGCCAGGTACAACAATCACACAAGGCGTAGGTACAGGTAGAGCTGCGAGAACTGGTAGAGGAACTGTTACACAGGTTGGAACGTTCGGCGCAACTGGTGTGGATACTTTCCCTGCTACAGGTTTTGCACCTGCAGATGCTTTAGATGTTGGGCAGGTCCAGCAAACTGGTTTTGGAAGGCCTTTCGCACCGACAGCTCCGACAACACCAAGTTTTAGTCAGTCAGGTCCGGGTGGTTTAGGGCTGCCAAGTTTTGATGTGGAGGGTGAAGGTGGTTTAGGGCTGGGTCCGTTGGACGTTGGAGATGTGGATTTAGAAGGTGGACGTGGTGGGCCAGCGTGAGGATCTCATGCACCTGTACTGGCGGTTATTATTGTTTTTTTGGTTTGTGTTTCAATAGTAGAGATTAACTTCGTTGAGCTCCACTTCGTTCCTGTTCTCACGCTCCACCGCGTTCCGTTAGTTAACGGACACGTTCGCTACCAATGACGTGGGTAGTGGAAAGGCAGTTCGTTTGCGTACCTAAATCTCACATCTCCATCAAATATCAATTAACATTAATACAAAAAACCAAATAACCACAAGGGTATTTTATTTTTGAAGCCATGCTCAATTTCATCAGTAACGATATATGCATTATGTTCATGGGCAATTTGTTTCGTGTTTTTTTGAGCACCCCCTATTTCAAATAGGTATGTTTTGTCAATTAAAAAATCACCATATTCCGGAAGTTCTGCTGTGTGAGAATGTTCTATTTGATTTAAAAAAAATGTTTCCCGGAGTGTGCCAATATTAGGTTGAATGCCAGGTAAACTATATGATACATTTGTGTTTTGTAAATATATTTTATCAGGTTTTTGTAATCTGCTAATTCCCGAACTGTTTTTATGTAGTAATCGGATTAATTCTACTTCTTCTAAAAAATGGAGGTATGATAAAAATGTTTGTCTGTTTATTCCAATTTTATGACTTAACTTACTAATATTTGGAATAAATGGAACCGACTCAGCGATAATGAGCAGCATTTGTTTAATTTTTTGAACATATGCGACATCAATATTTCGTAGCAAAGGGAGTTCTATTTCTAATATCATATTTATAATTTCTCCAATTTTTACATGATAAAAATCTTTATTTTCTTTAAAAAACGGATAATAACCAGATGACAGGTACTTATGGAAATGGTGCAAAGGTTTTATTTTATGTACGATTGTATGAGAAATTTCAAGGTGTGAATGTATTATTTCTTCGGTATTATATATGGGGAATGATATGCCTGTTTCAAATTGTAAATATTCACGAAACGATAATCCCGGCAAATGATACATGACTGCTCTTCGGCTTAAATCAGCACGAGCATTCAAAATTTCTAACAGAGACGAACCGGTAAAAACAACCGAAAGTTCAGGATAATCATCATATATATTTTTGATTTCTTGTGCCCAGTTAGGGTATTTATGCACTTCATCTATACATATATGTGTGCCACCACGCTTCACAAAATAGTCTACTAAATCAAGTAATACATGATTCGAAAACCAGATATTATCTAAACTTACATAGAGGGCAGAAGGCGACATGTTGTGATGTAATTGTATATACTGCAACAGCAATGTGGTTTTCCCTACCCCACGAGAGCCTTTAATGCCTATTAAACGTGAATTCCAATCAATATCCTGAATTAATTGTCTGGTACATGTAGTTGGTATAGATTGAACCTTCTTTTGTGATAATTCAAATATTTTTTCCATTGTGTTGTGTATTATGTGAATCAAAGATACATTTTTTTGTTTACTACAATAAACAATTATAGATAATTTTTGTTTATCGGAGTAAACATTTTTTGTTATTCGAGAGAATATACGTGCATATATGAATTAGATCTCACATACCTGATATCTCATAACTAATATCATATCTCCATCTAATAACAATTAACAACGTGTTTTGCTTTAGCAGATTGACAATTTAAAAATTGTTACAGAGAAATTTCTTGAGCTTTTTCCTCAATATCTTCTTTTATAAATTCCCAATATTTATTTCGCAAACAAATTATTTTTGTATTATCGGCAAAATCTGAAATGTGTTGCAGTTTTTCTACAAGTACTTCAAATTGCAAATTATATGGGTGTCTTTGAATTCCCCATTGTATCATTTCCGTTAATGAAAAGTGTTTCAGTAATTCATGAATATCCCAGAAATCTTTTTTTCTCGAGCCATTGCAAATTGCAAGCATTTTCATAGCCGCTATTTCTTGCAATGTTGCTAATCGAATAGCACCAAAATTTTTGATTGGGAATATAAAAGAATCCGTATAATACAAATCCAGTTTGATTATATTATTTACATTATTCCCACAAAAAAGAGAATATCCCGGAGCACGTTTTTCTAAATCCTCGGCATTTTCAACAATTTCAAAGGTTTTTTCCAATTCATGTTTTATAGCAATAGTATCAATTAATCCGTATTCTGCATCGGTAAATAAATCAATATCAATCGACATTCTGTGTCCTAATTGTAAACTTAATGCTGTGCCTCCAACTAATCGAAACAATGATAAACTTTCCAACTTCATCAGAAGTTCAAGATATTCTTGTAATTGTGGTGATACTGTTTCAACGTACAGTTTATTCATGGTCAATATATATGTGGTAATTTTTATTTCGTTTAGTTTTATTCCATGTAGAATGAATGTTTGTAATCACCTGTTTTACTGTGTCTTTTCCATAAAAATCTATTGTTTCTAAAATTTCTGATTCATTCCCGTATTCAAAAACACGTTGTATAATCCAGTTTTTATTAAAAATCCATTGCAGCGAATCAATATGTGTATCCCAAAAAAGTTCTGGTCTAAATACTTGTAAATTCGGGTGATTTTGTGATTCGATAATGCGTTGTGCTTGGGTAATTTCGTATTGTGTTTGTATGCGATAAAAAAAACCGGGTATTGAAATTCCAAGGGTTTTTTCTAATTGCAACGATACCTTTGGTGTAATTTTACGTTTGTTTTTTATATAATCATGTAAGCGCTGTGGTATAATTCCGGACTTTTCAGATAATTGTTTTTGACTTATATGTTCTTTTTCTAGAATTCTTTTAAGAATTGCACCTGCCGGAATTGTTTCTATGGAAAGATATTTTTCGTACATACTTAGTTTTTTTGTAAATATACAATGAAATATGAAAATAACCAAATTTGGTTATTTTTTATGTCTATTTTATATAGATTATTGGCATAAGACATAGAAGATATTAGATATAAGCTATTAGATATTAGAGCAATAACTAATATCTATTCAGCATTCATCATTACTATGTAAGCTTTTCTAAAATAATTTTGGCATCAATTTTTATATTGGAAAATGCAAACCACTTTTTACCTAAATCTTTGAGCGATGCTCCTATGTGATACACCGTTTTAGAATCAATTACCAAAAATCTATCGTGGGATTTTGTGTATGTTTTTACTTCGATTTTGGGATATTGAGCATTATGCTTTTCGATATCAAGTTGCATTTGTTTTGTAATTTTCCGAGTATAAATCGTAGCTTCTACGCATTTTTTTCGTTTCGAAAGGAGTGTTAGAACCGTATCATCTATGTAGTTATCTATAAGAATAATAGATGTTTGTGCAGAACGAATAATATCAGCAACAAACGTATATGCATCAAATACTTGTTTTTCGAAAAATATTCCTTGTTTGGATGGTAAATTAGTGTTTAGAAGTAACTCGAATGATTTATCATGCTCATGCAGCTTTTTTTCAATCGATTCAAACCGTTGATTGAGAGCATATCCTTTTAATAAATACTCCTTTAAAACACGCGTTGCCCATAAGCGAAATTGAGTTGCTCTTGGAGATTTCACTCGATATCCAACACAAATAATTAGATCTAAATTATAGTATAGCACTTTTCTAAAAACTTCTCGGGTTCCTTCTAGTTGAACTGTCAAGATTTCCTTGACAGTTGAATATTTTTCTAATTCTTTCTCTTTGAAAATATTAGAAATATGTAAGCTAATATTCTGTTTTGTGGTATGAAACAATTCCGCCATTTGCACCTGTGTAAGCCATACAGTGTCTTGTTCTATTCGTACTTCAATATGTTCTTGCGTATTTGTATGATACAAAATAATTTCGTTTGCCATGGTGTAATAGTTTTTGTTGCAATACAAATGTATACATTTTACCACACCGTGTCCGTTTACTAACGGAGATTACACGGATTTACACAGATTTTTTAACAAGGCACAAGGCAATAGGCATATATCTCATACCTGACATCTCATAACAATTAATAATTAACAATTTGAAGTAGAATTTTGCACAAAGCTATTCCTCCCTTGAGGGAGGTGCCCGCAGGGCGGAGGGTGTTAGGGGGCTATAAATATGACAGGAGTTTTTTTATACTGCCCTTTTAGGGCGATAAAAACAATTAACCATTATTCATTCATTTATTCGAAGCACGTCATCTTGAATGAAGCGAAGCGGAATGAAAGATCTCATGCACCTGTACTGCCGGTTCTTTAATGTCGTTTTTCATTGCCTGAGATTAACTTCGTTGAGCTCCACTTCGTTTCGGTTACCACACTCCACTTTCCCGATGCTTTCGCGACAAGCTGTTTCGTTCGTAATGACATGGGTAGTGAACAGGCAGTTCTTTGCGTATCTAATATCTCATATCTACAAACGCTGTCAGGACCTGCGGACGCTGACGGTTTTGTGTGCACCGTTCCATTCATCACTGTGTCCGTCCACTGACGGATTAATCATTAAATTTTAAAAACTCATTTACAGAAACTACATTTATACGTTTGTCTTTATGTATAATTACATCTTGTTGGTTGTAGGTAACAATGGTTCCTGTTTGAAAATTAAAAAAATCCATTGCTTCAAGCAATCCATTTTGTTCTCGTAGCATGTTGTCGGGGTGTAATGTGTAGCAAACTTGAATCAATTGTTCAACTGAATTCTTGGTGCATACGACAAAATCGCATTCTTTACCTTTTTCGTTAAAATAAAACAATTCTTTTTTGTGCCGGCGTAATTCCCAAAAAACTATATTTTCAAGTTTATGCCCCTCATCTTTATTAAACGATGTGGATATAATACTTAGTAAACCATTGTCAATAAAATAAATTTTTCGCGGATTAACTATTTGAACTTTATGCGAATATGAAAATTTTGGCATTAATTGTACAACATACGATTGTTCAAAATAATTGAAATATTCCATTACCGTAGCAGTGCTTTTTATGCCTAAAATCCGGGTTAGCTTATTGGCTGACACTAAATTACCAACATTTGCTGCCAAATAACTTATTAATCGTTGGAGAGATTTTACATCTTTAATATTGTGACGTACCGCAATATCTCTGTACAAAATATCATCAAGTAAGGCAGTCAAAATATCCGGATTTTTAGTTTTTACATATTCAGGAAATCCCCCACTATTTGAATATTCAGAAAATGATTCTACGGTATTGTGTATTGACTTAAATTCACAAAATTCTGTAAACGAAAATGGGAACAGTTCTTTCGTTATATGTCTTCCTGTTAGTTTTGTGCCTAATTCTTTGCTTAAAAGTGATGCATTTGAACCCGTTACTATTACTCTGAATCCTTCATCTAATTTTTGTCTCACGTACATTTCCCAGCCTTGTATTATTTGAATTTCATCAAAAAAAAGAACTGGTGACTTGTGCTCGTCAATAAGGGAATCAACTAGCTGAAAATCATGTATATCAAAATTGTACAGTTTGGGCGTGTCAAAATTGAGAAAAAAAAATTGTTCGGACTGTTTATCTATTAATTGATGCAACAAGGTGCTTTTTCCACACCGCCGTATACCTGATATAATTAATGCATGATTTTCAAGAGTATCCGGTAATTGTGGTAATAAACTTCGTATATACCCACTCGATGTTTCTTGCAAACGTTCTCTTTGTTGACGTATAACTTCGGTTAATACAGATTGTTTTATCATTTTTGTATGATTTTAGTAAACAAATATATAGTATTTATTTTGAGTAAACAATAGTGTTCATTATTAATGAATGGTTTTTTTGTTAATTATCACTCTACATTCATAATTCCTCGATATCTAACAAGGCACAAGGCACAAAAGATATTAGATATCAGGTATTAGATATTTAGAGCAAAAATTGAAGTAAAATTTTGCACAAAGCTATTCCTCCCTCAAGGGAGGAATAGCTTTGTGCAAAATTTTACTTCAATTTTTGCTCTAAATATCTAATACCTG
>JAWOEL010000145.1:0-2809 GCA_046482735.1 Bacteroidales bacterium
GTAAATAATAACCCCACGTTTATATCGCCTTGAAAAGGCAGCATAATTAATAATGATGAATAGATATGAGGTATTAAATATCAGATATTAGTTAGCCGAAAAATCTCCCACTACACCTTGCCTTGTGCCTATTTACCTTGTGCCTTATTAGGCTGAAAGCCTATACTAATTCAGCCCAATGGCAACGCCTTGGGTAAATAATAACCCCACGTTTATATCGCCTTGAAAAGGCAGCATAATTAATAATGATGAATAGATATGAGGTATTAAATATCAGATATTAGTTAGCCGAAAAATCTCCCACTTCACCTTGCCTTGTGCCTATTTACCTTATGCCTTCTATGCCTTGTGCCTTTTTTTCAACATGCTTTCATGTGAGCAATTAATTTTTCGACTGTTATTGTCGCAATATTTGATGATATATCCGACATTGCATAAGGAATTACAAGTATGTTGTTATGTATTAAAGAGCCACATGAATACACAACATTCGGCACATATCCTTCGCGTTCTTTTTCGTTGGGGATTATAAGAGGTTTTTCGAGGCGGGCAATTACCTGTGTCGGATCGTCAAGGTCGAGTAAAACAGCTCCTATAGAGTATTGTCTCATTGCCCCGACACCATGCGTGAGAACAAGCCATCCTTTGCTTGTTTCGAGCGGTGAGCCGCAATTGCCAATCTGAACAAATTCCCAAGGCATTGTTGGTTCTTGAATAATCGTTGATTCATTCCAGAAGTGTAAGTGATCGGAAAACATGATATGGTTATTTTCGCCGTCGAGACGCGAAAGCATGACATATTTACCATTTATTTTTCGCGGAAACAAAGCCATTCCTTTATTTTGTACTGCTGTTCCATTTAACGTTATAATATTGAAATTTTTGAAATCTTTGGTTTCCAATAAATGGGGAAGAATGCATTCGTCATTGTATGCTGTGTAGGTTGCATAATACATTGAATCTCCGTTTTCATCATGAAATTCAACAAATCGTGCATCTTCAATTCCTCTGCTTTCATTTTCGGAAACAGGGAAAATTACTCGTTCGGATATTTTTGAATGTGTGTCAAATTTTATTTTGTAGTTAGAGTTTGCTAACCAATTTATATTTTTAATTGTTTGATCGTTATGTGCAAAATCAATATTTTGATATAAATTGTTGATGCCGGCTTTTAATTTTCCATAGGTAAAATTATCGGGTAGGTTTTCAAAAATTCGGCTACTTGTTCTGTCCCACGATTTCATATCCTTCAATTTGCGACGAAATAAGTGATTGTCGTATGTCGGGTCAAGTAATACTTCCGGAGTTTCAACAAATTCAGACGTAGTATCGAAAATGGCTGAACCATCGTGTTTTATTATACCACTGCGAAACACAATACAAGAAATATGTCCTTCTCCTGTTGCTCTGAGGCTCATAATAAACCGAAGTTCTCCCGGTTCTACTCCCTTTTGATCGGGGTGTTTCACTAGTGAAGGATTAAATAAAGCTGCTGATTCTATTGAGTATTCCATAGTAAAATATGCTCCAATCAATTCTTTTCTGGCTTCGCTTATTGAAGTATTTTCGGGTAAATATTCCTTTACCTTTTCGAAATGATTATAGAGTTGTTGTGTTATATTTTTATGTCGTCCGTAAAAATTTTCAATACTATTTTTCAAGATTTCTTCCACCTTTTTTTCTGAAAGATTTGTAATTCTTTCGATAATTTTACTCACACGCAACATGTCGCTTGGTATATGAGGTCTGGTAATTACTCTTGAATTATTGCGGTCAATTTTATTTTTATTTCTCTTAACAAGTGATTTATTTTTCATAGGTACTTTTTTTAGGCAGATGTTAATTCTGCTTTTTTGTTTTTTGTTCTGAATTTCGGAATGTTAAATAGTATATGTAATTCAGCCAATTATGGTATTGTAAACATCAATATAACCCCGAATCATTTGTTTTCTGCTAAATTTTGAAAAAGCCCACTCTCTGCAAAATTGTCTACTAACAGAATTGATGTTTTTCACCGCTTCACATGCTTCATCAATTGTGTTTACAAGGAAGCCTGTTTTTCCGTCAATAATTAATTCAGGCATTGAGCCTAAATTGAATGCAATAACCGGAGTGCCACACATCATTGCTTCCGCTACACTGAGTCCAAATGGTTCGTTAAAGCTAATAGGATGGAGAAGAGCATATGCTTTACCCATTAGTTCATCTCTTTCTTTTGGTTTGGAATTGCCGACAAAAATAATGTCAATATCATTAATGTAAGGCTTTACTGTGCTGTCAAAATATTCCTGATCTTGAATTAGACCCGATATGATGAGTTTTCGTCCTGATTTTTTTGCTATCTGAATAGCTTCGGAAGTTCCTTTTTCGGGATGAATTCTGCCAAAAAACAATAAATAATCATCAGCAGCTTCTCTGAACGTAAAATCTTTTTCGTTTATACCATTGTAAACAGTTGCGGCATAATTTAGTTCCGGGCTGCGGTCGGAATTGCTGATAGAGACATACGAGCAGCTATTATTATATTTTTTGTATACTTCAAGTATTTTTTGTGATGAAAACCCATGTATAGTTGTAATTATTGGAGTTTTAATGAGTTTGGAATAGCTGAGCGGTAAAAAATCGAAATGATTGTGAATTATATCAAATTCATCTGCGTGTTCCATTAGATTGCTGATATGGAGACACTCCCACACTTTCGGATCCATGTCAGGATTTTCACAATATGCATCCTTAGAAACATATTGCAATTTTCCTTTCGTAATAGAATTGCCCGTCAAAAATACTCTCCTTTTTCCCATAGGTCTCC
>JAWOEL010000146.1:0-20582 GCA_046482735.1 Bacteroidales bacterium
TTTTATTGCTCTTGGTTCACTAAGGACATATGCTGATTTTTTTACTACATATCCGCAATTTATTGATAAGGTAGATAAAATCGTGTGGTATAATGATACATCAGTTACAGAAGGTTTTAATTATGCCTGTGATACCGCTGCATATGCTCTTATATCGGCTTTAGATATTCCACTATATGTGGTTTCAAACACTCGTGAGGATTTAACGTGTGCTCAATCATATATTGATAGTTTACAACATATTAATTCTCCCTATGCTCGAAATGTATATTCACAAATGACTTCTGCGATAGTAAAACAAAAAATGCACACGCATACTCTTGGCTTTTGGGATGATTTAGTACCGTTATTTGTCACCAATCCTATTTTATTTGAAACTGAAAACATTACATCTTCTGTATATGCTGTTTACCCTTTGCAATCAATCCCACTTTCGGTAATTTATGAAACGGCATATTCTGTTTATAGTTCAGGAGCTCAACCTGAGACACACATGTTTAGTCAGTTTCCCGTTCAATCATCATTGTATATACCAGAATTACGTCCTGTGGTTGATTCAATTATTACTGAATTTGGTTTTACAGAATGGAAATCAATTGTGTTAACAAATGAGATACATGGACATATTGGTATATATTCAATTATAGGTGCTAAAATGGGAGTAAGAGCATGTGAGTTTTTTAATGTAGGAGTTAACAATCTTAAAATTGTATCGTATGCAGGATCACGCCCCCCATTAAGTTGTTTTAATGATGGTATTCAAATTAGTACCGGTGCAACTATCGGTCAGGGACTTATATCTGTATCAGATACTGTTAAGAATGTTCCTCAAATTGTGTGTGAATGCAATGGTAAAAAAATTCTTATATCCGTAAAACCTGAAATCGCTCGTAACATGAAATCAGATATTGCAACCGGAGTTTCACAATATGGTTTATTAACGGATGAATATTGGACATATATTGAAAAATTAGCTTTTTCATACTGGACAGAAATGAGTAGACATTCAATTTTTAATATTGAAATAATACATTAGCATTGTGGTATCTATTTCGTTTAACTTGAACACTATAAAATGAATACTATTCTGAATCTGTTTGAATATAAAATTGTATAAAAGCAGATTTGCGTAAAACACTAAATAATATATTATTCAGTGTTTTACTGTAATCTGAATCGTACCATTAACGAGAAATGAAAAATTCTGTTTTGAACTGTGTGTCGTTAATAAAGATAAGTTTGTTAATTTATAATGATTCCAATGCCTGTTCAAAATCCCATATAATATCTGAAATATGTTCTATACCAACGGAAATTCTTATTAAATTAGGGTAAATACCTGCGTTTATTTGTTCCGTTTCCGACAATTGTTGATGCGTTGTTGCAGCAGGTTGAATTGCCAAAGTACGTATATCACCAACATTTGCCACATGACTTATTATTGTAAGGTTATCTATAACTGTATTTGCTGTTTGTACATCACCTTTTACTTTAAAAGACAATACACCCCCAAATCCATTAGAAAGATATTTTTGTGCAAGTGAGTGATATGGTGAAGATTCCAGACCAGGATAATTTACAGATTCTATGTGCGGGTTTTTTTCGAGCCATTCGGCTAATTTTTGTGCATTCGAGCAGATTCGTTCCATCCGCAAGGATAATGTTTCGATACCTTGAATAATCTGAAACGAATTAAAAGGGCTTATTGCCGGACCGTAATCTCTTAAACCCTCAACTCGTGCACGAATACTAAATGCAATATTACCAAAAGGGCTGTGAGAACCAAAAGTTTCCCAAAAATTTAATCCATGATATCCATCTGAAGGCTCAGAAAACAAAGGAAACTTGCCATTTCCCCAATTGAATTTCCCACTATCAATAATTACGCCTCCCATACTTGATCCGTGGCCACCTAGCCATTTTGTTGCTGAAGCTACTACGATATCTGCACCGTACTCTATGGGCTTACATAAATAACCACCGCCACCAAAAGTGTTGTCTACTATGAGAGGAATTTCGTGTTTTTGAGCCAATTGAGCCAATTCTTCAAATTCCGGTATGTTAAATTCCGGATTACCTATAGTTTCGGTATAAATTGCACGTGTGTTTTCATCTATTAATGCTTCAAAATCTTTTGCCTTGTTTGTCGGCGAAAATTTTGTGGTAATACCAATACGTGGAAAGGTCACTTTAAATTGGTTGTATGTTCCGCCATACAAATTTTGTGAGCTGACTATATTGTGTCCGGAGGTCATGATATTTGTTATTGTAATAAATTGAGCAGAGTGACCCGAAGCAACTGCGACAGCCGCAACACCACCTTCTAAAGCTGCAATTCTTTTTTCAAGTACATCAGTTGTTGGATTCATTAACCGTGTATAGATATTACCAAATTCTTTTAGTGCAAATAGGTTTGCTCCATGTTCAGCAGAATCAAATGTGTATGATGTTGTTTGATAAATTGGAACTGCACGCGAATGTGTAGTATCATCGGGTGTGTGACCTGCGTGAACTTGCAGAGTGTCAAAGTGTAATTTTTTTGTCGTCATAATTTATATATTTAATCCTATAGTTTTAGTAGGAGTAAAAGTATATAAAATAAATGCTAAAAGCAATAGAAAATAAAAAAAGCTCTCAAAAAAATGAGAGCTTTTTTTTTAATAGTCTGGATATAAGTTTCTTATGACAATAAATATATACAGATTAGTCTTCGTAGTCAGTGTAATCAATTATATTTTCAAGTGCACCCACAACTCTAAATTCGGTACGTCTGTTTAATTGTCGTCCTTCAGGGTTGTCTGAACCATCAGGATTTACGTTTGGTGCTATAGGTTTGTCAAAGCCAAATCCTTTAGCTTCAAGTCTACTTTCGTCAATACCTTTACTCACGAGATAATCTACAATTTCGCTTGCACGTTTTTGAGATAATTTGTAATTGAATTTAGCACTACCATGGTTATCTGTATGACTACTTATTTCAACTACAATTTCAGGAGCTTCTCTGAGTAACTTGAGTATGGCACCGTCTATTGTTTCTTTGTGATCATCGGTTAACTTATATTTACCATAATCATAATAAATATTTTTTATAATAAGAGGATCTTTGGTAATATAGTTTATACCATAATCATCCATTTGTAATGTGTCAGGTTTGGTAATTCCTTGAGTTGAAAAAGGAATCATAGCAGAACCTGTTTTCACGTGTTCAAATTGCAATACATATTCTTTATCAGGATCAACATTAAAGAAATATTCACCATCTTCATTTGTTTCGGTACTTGCAATAAATATTTTTTCATTGGTATTACCCACAAATAATGAAACGGTACTATTTTCTATAAAGTGCACATCCAAAGAGTCTTCGTCCGGCTGAAGAGCTTCTCCTTTAAAGCCTTCTTTAAGAAGTTGTTGTAGTTCTTCGTCTTCAATTTCAAAAACTCTACCAGCAATTGGAATCTCAATAATATTTTCAAAATCTATAGCATATAAATCATCACAACATGATGCATGTAGTGGGAAGTTTCCACCAGGTCTGTTTGAAGCTAGAACTGCTTTTTTACCGTCATCAGATATTGCAAAATGATAATCATCGTATGGAGTACTAATAGGGTACCCCATATTCTCAGCGGGAGTCCATCTTCCTAATTCACCGATAGATGTATACATATCTAAATTTCCAAAACCACCGTGACCATTAGAGCTGAAATATAATGTTCTGTTTTTCTCATCATAAAAAGGTGTGCGTTCGTCTCCCGGAGAATTAATTCTGTTACCACCGTTTTTTGGTTCGCGCCATTCTTCTTTTTTGGATTGATAGATAGTGTACCATATGTCGAGTCCACCTTTTACACGTCCATCTTTGCGGTCAGTAACATAATATAAAACTTCATCGTTTCTTCTTGATTCGGTACCAACAGTAACTGAGTATATGTTTGCATTTTTAACGTTTACAATATCTGGTAATGGTTCAGGGTCCTGCCATACACCATAGATTTTTTTACTTTGGTATAATTTACACGTTTCTTTTGAACCAAACAGGTTTAAAAACCCTTTTTCTTTTTCACATTTCACAAAATAAAACCGTTGAAAATCTGGTGAAAATGCTCCATTTTGAGAATGTCTTAACGGATCTTCAGATTCTTGTAGTGCATATTCTCCCATACCTTTCCAGGAGGATTGTTCAGAATATGATGCTGCGTAATACTTTGGTACCGGAATACTATCAATATTAGGATCAGGAGTTGTATCAATTTCTAAAGATCCATATAAAAATGACTTAGATGTTAAAAATAGGGGGGCAGACTCGTTTGCGTTTGTGTTTATAGAAGAGTTTAATTGATTAATACGTATATCAAGTGTATTGTTTATACTATCAGTTGCAATTTCGCAAAATTCAGCATTATTTTTTGCTTTTCTTCGAAAGTTTCTTGAGTCGTCATAATCACGATATATTTTACGAAACTCAGAATAAAACTGAGCAGCTTCTTCATACTCTTTGTTTACAAGAAGCATTTCTGCATAGTAAAATAATGCTTTTGCATTTTTTTCCGGATTTGTTTTATAAGCACGATCATACCAATATTGTGCAAATGGATAATTTCGCACAAATCTGTAGTTTTCGGCAAGTAAATACATTATTTTGTAGTCTTCCTTGTGTCTACAGTATTCTTCAAAATAGCGAATAGCAGTGTGGTAATTTTGTTCTTCCATTGCTGCTTTACCTTCTCTCTTAAGTTTTCCGTTACTTAAAAGGGACAAATCTTCTTCTGGTTCTTGTGCAAATAAACCAGTTGTTGTTAGCGTAATTATGAATAATATTAAAACTTTTCGTATCATATAAATAAAAATTAAAGAGATTAAACGCCTATTGACTCAAAATATACGTGGCAAATATACTAAGAGTTTCTATTTTCTTAATTATTCTTCATAAATAATTTCGGAATATTGTTGAAGTGTCCCAATAACACGAAATTCTGTCCGTCTGTTTTTTTCTCTTCCTTTAGGGTTGTCACTTCCATCCGGATTCGTATTCGGTGCTATTGGTTTTGTTTCACCATATCCTTTGGCTCGAAGACGTTCTTTTGAAATTCCCTTTTTTATCAAATAGGATACAACACTTTCTGCTCTTTTTTGTGAAAGCTCTAAGTTGTAGTCGTCGTCTCCTTTACTGTCTGTATGACTTCTTAATTCAATGACAGATTCCGGTGCTTCTTTAAGAATTACCAGAAGTGTTGTGTCTATAGTTTCTTTGGCTTCTTTTCTTAGTTTATATTCATCAAAGTCGTAATAAATATTTTGTAAAATTATGGCTTCTTTTGAAATATATTCAATTCCCATATCATCTACGTAAATAGTATCTGATTCTAAATAACCACTTGTTGAAATATCTATTTGTGATGGTTTTTCATTTTTAAAATTTTCAAATTCTATGGTGTAATTTTTATTTGGTTCAACAGAAAAGGAGTATTCACCTTCGTTGTTTGTTGTGTCTTGGGTAATAAATAGTTTATTATCTGTTTTTGTATTGTGTAAAAAAAGAGTTACCAATGAACCGTTTATATAATTTTTGGATGTGTCCATATTAATTTTTTCGTCGGTCTCGCTATTTAGTTTACCATTAAGAATAGCATTTATTTTTTTGTTTTCTATTTTATATACTTTACCGCTTATGGCTAAATCTATAGCATCAACATATTCAAATTCAAAAATATCGTCGCAACATGTTTCGTGCATTACACTTATGCTACCGGGGCGATTTGATGTAAAGAAGCCTTTTTTTTCTTTGTGATGAATTGTGTAATATAAGTCATCAAATTCTGAATTTATGGGAGCTCCTATGTTGGTTGCGTTATCTTCCCATCTTGATCGTTCTCCGGTTGCTTTGTAAATATCAAGTTCTCCAAGTCCTGTTTCTTGACCATTTGAACTGAAATATAATGTTCGTTTGGCATTATCGTAATATGGCGTAATTTCATCGCCGGGTGTATTTATGCGAGAACCGCAATTTCTTGGTTCGTCCCATTCTTGTCTTCGGTTGTCAAATGTTGTGTACCATATATCTAAACCGCCTTTGCCATCTGGTTTGTTTGTGACAAAAAACAACATTTTTTCTCCTTTGCGAGATTCATATCCTATTGTCGGTTGTGTTGTTGTATAATCTGGAGTATTTATTACTTCTGGTAAAGGTTCAGGATGTGTCCAGTTTTCCCCTTGTCGTGTGCTTACATATATTTTGCAAATTGATTCCATTTTTCTGTTTGGAGTACAACGGGTAAAATAAAATTCTTTGTAATCCGGAGAAAATACCCCATTACCTGTTTGTTTATTAGTTTCGTTAAATGCTCCTTCGGACCATTCGAACAGATATTTCCACATATCGTTATCTTTCTGGGCTAAGTAAAATTTTCTTTTCGGAATGTTATCTTGTTCTCCTTCTATAACTTTATATACAGCAGTGTCTGAACGCAGAGAGGCATATAAAAGAATAGTGTCATTATAAAATTCAGGAGAAAACTCTATTGATGCTTTATTAATATTTGATGGAAGATGGGTTATTTTAATAGGTTGTACTGAATCTAAAATTGTGTGTGCTGTTTCGCAGGCTTTCATTTTGTTTCGTGCCAATTTATTATAGTCAACACCATTTCGCTTTTTTCGTAAAAGTCTGTATTCCCGGCGAAATTTTTTAAATTCTGCTTCAGCTGCTTTGTATTTTTTTTCTGTTTGCAACATGCAAGCATGGTGGTAAAGGGCAAGTGTGTTTTTTCGTGGACTTTCTTTATATGCTTTCATGTACCATTCTTTTGCTAATGGATAATTACGGGCTTGTCTGTAGCATTCTGCTAATAAAAACATAATTTTCCCGTCTGTTTTTTGCTCATTGAATGCTTCAAAATAGTCGATGGCAGAATAGGTGTCTCCTAATTGCATGGAATTGATACCTATTGTTTTAAGCTGTGATGGTGTGAATGATGAAATGTCCGGTTCTTGTGCGTATAAAAATTGAATTGAAATGATACATAAACAAATGTGAATTACTGTTTTTTTCATATATTAAGGTTGTTTTATTGTCTGTCACAAGGTATTTTAATAAAATCTTGTTGTAAACTTTTGGTAATATAAATTAGTGAAATTTCAAATGCTCCTCTGTTATGTGTGGCTGGTTGTAGGGTTGAGATATTTACATCATAACTGACTCCAAGGTTAAAGTTGTCATATTCTACGCCTAGTCGGAAAGCCGATGCGTCATAGTCACTTGCCCAGCTATATCGAAACATTGCTCCTCCATATGCAGTTATTTTTTTATTAATTGAGTAGTGTGCTGTTCCGCCAATTAAAAAGTTTGTAGCTTTTATTTGATTCATATATAGCATGAGGGGTTTTAATTTTATTTTGGTATTAACCAGTATTTCCCCTCCTGCGTGTATTACTTTTTGTATAGGGATGTGTGTATCTGATGTTTCAAAAGAATAAAATGATTCATGTGGTGTATTTATGTATAATATGGCAAATCCTAATTCGGGTGTAAAACGTTTGGTTAGTTTGTAATCCCATTGTACTCCACTGTTTATGGTGATATATGAAATAGGATCTTGATTTATTTCTGAAATTGGTAATGAGGGATTGAATACTTGTTCGCCTCCTAAATCAAATTGTTCATCAAAAGTAAATTGTTCAATTTTGGTTGATTTATGTATGCCTCCTACTTGAATACCTCCACTTATACCATGCCCGTCTAACTTTGTGCTGTAACCACCGGAAATTTGTAATTTATTTACGTTTAAATCAACATATCCTGTTTGGTCGTTAATAAGCTGTATACCAACACTATATGTGTTTAGGTAATGGTGGAATTTTTTTTCTATACTTAAACCAATGGTGCGGTATTCTTTATTATCAATAGCTTTCCATTGTGTTCTGTAAATTCCTGCAGCACGTATATCACCTTTATACCAGCCTGTTTCGGCAGGGTTTATTGATAATGGTTGGGCATCATATTGAGTAAAATGAATGTCTTGTGCAACTATTTGCTGACAAATAATAGTCAGTAGTGTGTAAATAATAATTTTTTTATATGTGTGTGTCATGAATCATGAATATTGTTTATTGTGTAGACAAAAATAGAATTTTTTTGGTTGCATCATATAAAAAAAAAAGATTAAATTTGCCAAAACTAAAATTATACTCATGAGTCGCCTTTTATTTATCTTTTCGTTTCTTACTTTATCGTTTCTTAGTTTTTCTCAGTCGCATACATTTGATTTTTCTTCGAATGTTCAAAATGGCTGTAGTCCCTTAAAAGTTACGTTTTTAAATCAAACTGACATTTCGTATAAAAATAACTATTCATATGAATGGGTGGTTGAACCCGGAAAGTTTTCTACAAAAACTGATTCGGTAGAAAATACATATGTTAATCCCGGTATATATACAGTTGTTATGAAAGTGTATGACACCGATGAGAATCTTGTAGAAACCATTTCTAAGTCTGATTATATACACGTGTTTCGCGATCCGGTTGTAACTATCCAGTCTGATAAACAGGAAACCTGTGTAGATGAAAATATACAGTTTTCGGTTGATGAAGTTGATGCTGATGCACCAATAGAGTCCTGGAAATGGGTGTTTTCTGATGGTACAAAGTATGATGGTGAATCTATTCCTGCTCATATGTTTTTAAGTGAAGGCGATTATACGGTATTTGTATCGGTAACCGATACAAATGGTTGTATAAATCGTGACCGTGATTTGTCTGAAGAAGATGTGGCTATTTTTGATGATGCTCCTGAAGTTAATTTTTCTCCTGATGTATCGCATGCTTGTGATGATGAATTATTGGTTAATTTTTCTAATTCAACCTTACCTGAAAATGTGACTTATGAATGGTCATTTGGTGATGGTGCTGAGTCTTCTGAAAAATCTCCGTCTCATCAATATTCTGGGTATGGTGTTTATTACGCAAGGCTTATCGCCTCATCTGAACATGGTTGTAAATCTGATTTAACGCGTTCTATTCGTTTAATAAATTATGAAGCTGATTTTGTAATTGATGATGGTGTTAAAGAAATAGAAGACAACAAAGCTTGTATTGGTTCGGTATATTTTAGTGGTAATGCATCTCCTGCTGTTCCGAGTACTGTATTATATGAATGGGATTTTGATCAGGATGGGGAGTATGATGCCTCTGGTACAACGGTTTCGCATGAATATTTACAAGGTGGTAGTTATGAGGTTAAACTAAGAGCTAGTAATGGTTTGTGTAAAGATTCTGTGGTAAGAAAATTTGAGGTTGAAGAGGAGTTGCAGGTGTCGTATGAACCAACAGATGTATTTTATTGTGAACCTCCGGCAACTGTAAATTATTCTGCACAAAGCAATATTCCGGGCACAGATTTTATATGGGATTTTTATGATAATGCTTTGGATTTACAAGGTCAGAATGTTTCGGTTGAATATCATGAATCCGGATTTTATTCAGAATCTTTAGAGGCTGTGTCTCCCAATGGGTGTAAAACAACGGTTTCGAAAGAGAATAATATTGAAATCGCATCGCATATGCTTGATATTCAGCCTATAGGTAATATTTCCGGTTGTGCTCCGTATGCAGTAGAATTTGATACTACTTTTATGTATTCTGCTCTGGATGAAGATCCTGTTATTTCGGTACAATGGGATTTGAATGATGATGGTATTGATGAGTCAATCAATGAAGGAGATCCGGTTTCGTATACATTTACTGATCCTGGTGAGTATCCTGCTTCTGTTGTTGTTACTACTGCACGTGGTTGTCAGTTTTCAGATAAAACGAGTGATATACTCTCTCGTGAAATTGTAGTTGTGGGTGAACCCGGTGGTTTAGATTTAGAATTTCCGGATACCGCTGTTTGTGCGAGCTCCACATTGTCTACTATTTTTACTCCTGATGATTCTACACGATATGATACTCAATATGATACATTATGGGTGCAATTTTTTCCAACTCCGGAAATTTACCAACCGCCCGAAACGACAGAAATACCTCCTAAGTCTTTTAATATTCCATTACGTGATACTGTGGGACCGCATAAGGTGAAAATGTATTTGTCTGACAGAGGTTGTGGTGAATATTTTATGGATTCAACATCTGACCAATATGGTACAAGATTAACAGAAATAAATGTATTGGGACCGATAATTGAAATGTATGGATCCAGTAAAAATTGTGATGATAATTATAATTACTCATATGGGTTAAGAAAAAAAATAAAAGTTGACACGTCGCAAGTGGGGCAATATTATGAGTGGTTTTTGACTAAAATTTCCGGTGAAAACACATTTCTTAAGAAAAAAATTGCTCAAAATGTTGAAAATATAAATATAAATTATGATCATGATACGCTCGGTAGGGGTGAGTATAAAATTCAGGTAATCGCACATAATGAAGATGAAGGTTGTGATGATTCGGTGGAGGTGCAAACGCATGTTACGGATATTAAACCTGTGTATACTTTAAAAAATACGGAGGTGTGTTTGAATGATGAAGCACGATTTGTAAAATTACCTGAATCTCAGGATGTATATGCTGCATATTGGATTCATCCGGATAATCCTACTGAAGAAGTTCTTATAAGTGATATGTCATATAGGCAAAAATATATTCTTAATTCTACCGATATTAGTAGTGTGAAAGTAGTGGCATATGATAAATATGGGTGTAGTGCAGATACAACTATTCCTGTTAAAGTGTATCAGCCGGAGGCAGCTTTTTTTGCAGATGTCGTGTCTGATTGTTTGCCATTTGTGTCTCAGTTTACCGATACTACGGTGAGCGATACGGCAATTGTAAGTAGGCAGTGGGATTTTGGAAATGGTGAAATAATGTCGGGTAATGATTCTATTGTTTCTACAGAGTATTTGGAAAAAGGCCTTACCTCTCCGAGTCTTAGCGTGGTAGATGCACTAGGATGTGAATCGTTTTATAAAGCACCTAATTATATACGGCCTGTGGTGCCTAATACTGAATTTTTTGTTGATAATCCTAAGTTATGTGTTAATAATGAAGCCTTCTTGGTACGTGATGTTGATAATCCTGATTATGATAATAATATTGATAGCTTGATGTGGGATTTTGGTGATGGAATAACAGATGATTCTTCATTGGATGATACGGTAAAGCATACATATAGCTATCCGTCAATGCAGGGAAGTACATTTTTAATACAGTTTAAGGCATATTCTACAAGTCCGGAAAATAATGTCTGTGTTGATAGTTCCAGTGCTGAGGTTGATGTAAAAGACGTTGCTGCTGAGATTTCTATACAGTCTATGGATGACTGTATGGAGCCGGGACAAAAGTTTGTGGTGGATTTGAATAATACGTGGTATAAGAGTAGATATGACTCTGTAGCGTGGTGGAAGAAAGAAAACGGAGATAGTATTTATATAGGTAGTCGTCCTAATTTGAATGTTCTGTTCTTTGAGGAATATGGCAGACAGCAATTATTTTTGGAAACTAAAACTGCATATTATGGTTGTGAGGTTGATACAACGAGTATGTTTATAGATGTACCCGGCTATGTTGCCGATATTGAAATAGACAAACATAAAGTCTGTTTGGGGGAAGAAATTTTGTTTTCTTTGCGTGATACGCAAAATATTAATCAATACCCATATTATCTTGAGTTTGGAGATGGTACCAGGGTAAGTTCCGGATTTGATAATTTGGTGCATTCGTATGATGTATTACCCGATAATGTCGACAACACCTATAAAGCTCAGCTTATTGTCGAAGCTTCGGGCTGTAAACCACAAGATATAAGTAGAGAAATTTCATTATATCCGGTAATGGCAGATTTTAATCGGGGGCTGTTGGATTTTGATACTGTTGGGTGTGCACCGTTTACTGTTTCGTTTGAGAATAATTCTGTAGGATTAGATGAAAATAATTATATATGGGATTTTGGAGATGGCACAACATCTACAGAAGAGAATCCTACTCATACTTTCACAACTGTTGATTCAATATATTCTGTTTCTTTATCTATGGAGGCTAGTGTATGTGCTCATACTGCAACCAAATCGGTTAGCACATATCCGAATGCAGATATAGATTATATTCTTGATGCAGAAATATGTGAGGGAGATTCTGTGTTTATAGAAGCTGTAGGGGATTTTGAGTCAATTAATTGGCGACCATCGGATTTGTTTAGTAATTCTGTTGCTGCAGAAACGTCTGCTGGTATTCCTGAATCTATGTACTTGGTTTCCGATTTAGTAAGTGAACATCAGTGTGAAAGTTCAGACAGTGTTTTTGTATATGTTCAGCAACCTGCTCAATATTTGGGGGCTCCGGATTCGTTGTTATTGTATTATTTTAGTCCCGATTCTTTACGGTTTGCAAGTGAAATATCATCTAAACTAATTGTTGGTGAGTCGTATAATGTAAATAATGAATCTGTAGAAGGGGTGTTTTATTCATGGTCTCCTGCAGATTTTTTGAGTTGTGATGATTGTTATAGCCCTGATATTGATTTGCAGTGTGGTAAACCCGGATACCCTAATTGTCTTGATTTTCCGGACCAATTGCAATATACGGTATATATGACGGATAAATTGGGTTGTTTTGAAAAAGAGCAGACAATTAATTTCTCTGTTGTAAAAGATTCAAAAGCGGCACTACCTCAGGCTTTTACTCCTAATTCTGATAATTTTAACAGTAAAGCCTTTGTTCGTGGTTGGGGTATACAAGAGTTTTTGGAATTACGCATTTATAATAGATGGGGGCAAATGGTATTTATGACAACTAATATGGAAAAAGGCTGGGATGGAACATTTAAAGGAGAACCGCAAAAAGCCGATACCTATTCATATACTATATCATATATTAATTCTGAAGGCAAGGAAGAATTTGTAAAAGGGTATATTACTCTTTTACGATAAGTAATTGCTTGTGTAATTTGATTTTGTGTGTATACAAATTTATTACCATTGAATTGAAACAGATAGCATAGCCGGATTAAGTGTATTTACTGTAATGTTTGTGTTTCTTTTTTTTGTGTGAAGTTGTGGTATTACTATTCCACATGCTGCACCCCATATATACCCAGCAATAATATCTGTCGGGAAATGTTTTCCGGCTCTAATTCTTTCGTACCCAACATAAGCAGGTAACATTGCGGCTGCTGCCCAGCTTGAATATTGTATCCATTTTTTTGGAAAATAATGTGTTGCTATATGTGCAGCCAAAAAAGTGTTTGCTGCAGTGAGTGAGGTATGTTGCGAAAAAAAAGATCTGTATGCATCAGTAGTTCTTTTTTGTTCAATTGCTACTTTCTGATCATAAACATATGGTCTGGGACGTGTACTGCTGTTTTTTGCAATATTTGTTCCAATATATGTAGCAATATTTGTTTGGAACCATATATTCGCAACCGGAACAAAATGAGAAAAAAAAGTTTCTCTTTCTGATTGAGACAATACACATGCAGCCTGTATTCCTATTGCAGACACTATACTTGTGCCTGCCGCATAGTCACTTATAGTGGCATGTTGCGTAGACAAGCTATATAGATTTTTTTGATCTATAGCCGGCAAATTTGCTGTTGTGAAATTTTTAATTTCTGTATCTGTGAATGTTTCAACATTTTTTTGAATAAGTATGTGAGATATATATCCAACAGACAAACTGCTATATATTACTAAGTCTTTTTTTTTTGAAAAAGAATATGGACAATTTTGTGCAAACAAATTGTTTGCAGACAAAAAGAATAGAAATAATAACAGGCGTATCATAGACACAAATGTACGGTTTTTATTAAAAAAAGATGTTTTTTGAAAAAAAAATTAATCTAAGCTGCAAACAATCTGTAATTTATAGTATTTTGCAACATAAATAAAATAGATACAAGATGTTTATAAAAGATGAATGGTGCATTATAGAAAAAGATTTTGATTCTACACATAATAAAATTGCTGAAAGTGTGTGTAGTATTGGAAATGGACATATGGGACAACGTGCCAATTTTGAAGAAACGTATTCTGGTGAAACATTATTGGGTAATTATATTGGTGGAGTGTTTTTTCCTGATAAGACTCGTGTAGGATGGTGGAAAAATGGATACCCCGAATATTTTGCCAAAGTTCTTAATGCACCAACGTGGATTTCGTTGAATATACGTGTTGACGGAGAAACTCTTGATTTAGCACAGGTTGAGGTGCTTGATTTTACGCGTAAACTCGATATGCAGCATGGAATATTGTTTAGAGATATGCACGTGAAAATGTCTAATAATGCAGAATTACTTATTTCTGTACAAAGATTTGTGAGTATTGTCCGAACCGAAATAGGGGCACTTCAATATTCTATTACACCGATAAATCAAGATGTAACACTCGATATTTCTTCTGAAATATCATCTGATGTATATAATGCCGATGCAAATTATAATGAACAATTTTGGGAACCGATATCGGCATTTCATAATAATAAATATGCTATATTGGTAGATAAAACAAAATCGCATCCATATAATGCACCTGTTTTTTCTGTAGCAACCGGTATGATAAATACTTTTATGGTACAAGGTGAAAATGATGTATGCGAGACATCTTTTGAGAAAAAAAGACAATATATTGCAGAAACTGCTCAGGTAAAACTTCAACAGCATAAAAAAATTATTGTAGAGAAAAAATCGACACAGGTATCTTCACTACATTACAACGAACATGAGCTACAGCAGGCTGCACAAGTAAATTTAAAGGATATAGCTACGTCTTCTTTTCAGGAATTATGCGAAGAACATTCCCGAGCATGGTTGAATAAATGGCATCAAAGTGATATAGAAATAGAAGGAGATGTGGCTGCACAACAAGGTATACGGTTTTCAATTTTTCATTTATCACAAACGTATACCGGCAAAGATAGTCGACTTAACATTGGTCCTAAAGGATTTACCGGCGAAAAATATGGTGGTGCAACTTATTGGGATACAGAAGCTTTTTGTTTGCCCTTTTATTTATCTTCAGCTCCCGAAAATGTAGCAAAAAATTTATTATTATACAGATACAATCAATTACCGCACGCTATTGAAAATGCAAAAAAATTAGGATTTAGTAAAGGTGCAGCGTTGTATCCTATGGTTACAATGACCGGAGAAGAATGCCATAACGAGTGGGAAATAACCTTCGAAGAGATTCATCGAAATGGTGCTATAGCTTATGCTATATATAATTATGTAAACTATACAGATGATAAAAGTTATATTATTGAATTTGGTTTAGAAGTTCTTATAGCTATTGCTCGATTTTGGGCTCAACGGGTTAATTTTTCATCAGTAAAAAAGAAATATGTTATATTGGGAGTAACCGGGCCTAATGAGTATGAAAATAATGTTAATAATAATTGGTATACAAATGTTATTGCAAAATGGTGCTTGCAATTTACATTAGATACAATCACATGGGTTAAACGATTGCGACCGGATGCCTATACAAAACTGGTGAACAAAATTTCTTTTGATGAGATTGTTGAGGTTGTGAGATGGACAGATATTTCGAAAAACATGTTTTTACCCTACGAAGAAACACTTGGTATATTTATACAGCAAGAAGGTTATTTTGATAAAGAATTCCGAACCGTAGCAGAATTATCAGATGCAGAACGCCCGATAAATCAACATTGGTCATGGGACAGAATTTTACGGTCATGTTATATTAAACAAGCCGATGTTGTGCAGGGGCTTTTTATGTTCGAACAAAAATTTGAACAAGAAGAAATAGCAAAGAATTTTTATTTTTATGAAGACAGATGTGTGCATGAATCTTCATTATCTCCATCTGTACATGCTGTTGTGGCTGCTAAGTTGGGAGATATTGAAAAAGCGTATGATTTATATCTGCAAACATCTCGATTAGATCTTGATGATTATAATCATGAGGCTGATGAAGGATTGCATATAACGAGCATGGCAGGTTCATGGCTAGCATTAGTATATGGATTTGCAGGTATGCGTGTTGTGTCAGCAAAACTACATTTCACACCTCACATTCCTGCTAATTGGAATAAAATATCTTTTAATATTTTATTTAGAGGTACACGATTATATATATCAATAACCCAAACTACATTTTTTATTGAAAATTCTGATGGATCGGATATACGTGTGTGTATAAATAATAAAGAGTATGTTTTGCATAAAAAGAAGAATCAAACTGTTGCTTTAGTATAAGTTTGTAACTTATTAGTATAGTGTAATTATGAACTGTGTATATGATTAATTACATACATGAATACATGCGAGAATGTGCTCTTGTTTTAATTACGAAGATTTTTGATGATGTGTAATATACTCAAAAATAACCTTAGGAAAATGAGTGTATTCTAATGCGTGGATTTTCTCAGCTAATGTTTCCGGAGTATCATCAGGAGAAACAGTGCACGTTTCCTGAAAAATAATAGTACCATTATCATATTTTTCATCCACCACATGAATTGTAATACCACTTTTCTTTTCTTTATTATTAATAACAGCCTTGTGAACATTGTTTCCATACATCCCTTTGCCACCGTAATCAGGCAAAAGGGCAGGATGAATATTTATTATTTTATTCGGAAACGCCTGTATTAAATAAGAAGGAATCAACCATAAAAAACCGGCTAAGATAATATAGTCAGTGTTATCTTCCTGTAATTCAGAGAGAATAATATCGGAGTTGTAAAATTCATCACGAGAAAAAACTCTGTATGGAACAGATAATTTTTGAGCTCGATTTAAAACTCCGGCATTTTTTTTATTACAATAAATTTTAGAAACAGATAGAGAATTTTCCGTGCAGGAATTAATAATATTTTCCGCATTACTACCTGATCCTGAGGCAAAAATAGCAATATTTGTCATTCACAATTTTTTAAATTATATTTGAAACAAAAATAGTAATTATTTGTTGTTTGGAGGTAAAATAACTGATAAAATATAAATTATCACTTTTTTCTTTTTTGTAAAAAAAAAAATACATTTATTTGCAAAGATTTAAAAATAACAAACTATTAATTTATTAACTAAAATTTACAAACTATGTCAGAAATTGCATCAAAAGTACAAGCAATCATTGTAGACAAGTTAGGTGTTGACGATAGCGAAGTGACTCCTGAAGCTAATTTTACTAATGATTTAGGCGCTGATTCACTAGACACTGTAGAATTGATTATGGAATTTGAAAAAGAATTCAATATTGCTATTCCGGATGAGCAAGCAGAAGGCATTGCTACTGTTGGAGATGCTATCTCTTATATTGAAAAAAATATTAAGTAATTTTTTTATTTTATTTTTCAGCTTATGGAATTTAAAAGAGTAGTAGTAACCGGTATAGGTGCTTTTACTCCTATTGGAAACAATCTAGATGAAATTAATGAAAATTTAAAGAACGGAGTGAGTGGTTGTGGTCCAATCACTCACTTTAATTCTGAAAAATTTAAAACACGTTTTGCGTGCGAGGTTAAAAATTTTGTCCTAAATGATTATGTAGATAGGAAAGAGGCCCGAAAAATGGACCCGTACACGCATTTAGCTATGGCTGCTGCTGCTGAATGTATGAAGGATTCCAAATTGGATTTGGAGTCTGTTGATTTAGAAGATTTTGGCGTTATTTGGGGGTCAGGTATAGGAGGTTTGACAACATATCAAAATGAAATTGCTTCATATGCAACCGGTGATGGAACACCGCGTTTCAATCCTTTCTTTATTCCTAAAATGATTTCAAATATCGCTGCGGGTTATATTTCAATGAAATACGGACTAAAAGGTCCTAGTTATACAACAACTTCTGCCTGTGCTTCATCAACACATGCTATGATAGATGCGTTAAATTATATTCGTTTGGGTAAATCAAACCTTATTTTAACGGGTGGTTCTGAGGCAACTATTAATGAAAGTGGCATTGGTGGATTTAATGCAATGAAAGCTATTTCTGTTAATAATGAGGAAATGGAAAGTGCATCTCGTCCATTTGATGTATCTCGTGATGGTTTTGTTATGGGTGAAGGTGGTGTTGCTCTTATTTTTGAGGAATACGAACATGCAAAAGCTCGCGGTGCTCACATATATGCAGAAGTTGTCGGTGGGGGTATGAGTTCTGATGCTCATCATTTAACGGCTCCTCATCCGGAAGGTGATGGTGCGGTTATTGTTATGAACCGTGCTCTGAAAGATGCAAATATTGATGCGTCTGCTATAGATTATATAAATGTTCATGGCACATCTACACCTGTAGGTGATGTTGCTGAGGTAAAGGCAATTCTTAAATGTTTTGGTGAACATGCCTATAATCTTAATATTAGTTCTACTAAGTCTATGACAGGTCATTTGTTAGGTGCTGCGGGTGCTATGGAAACAGTTGCATGTATTTATGCTTTACAAAATAGTATGGTACCGCCTACAATTAATGTGAAAAATCTGGATCCTGCAATAGATTCTAAATTGAATTTTACGTTGGACAAAGCTCAGGAACGTGATGTTACCTATGCTTTATCTAATACATTTGGATTTGGTGGCCATAATGGATCTATTATTGTTAAAAAGTACCAAGAATAAATTCATTGTGTGAATTTCTTTTTACTACAACATATAAAACTCTTTTTCTGTTCTCAATCAGAAAAAGAGTTTTTTTTAAAAATTAAGCATTTATTAGGGTTTGCTCCTAATTCAGTCTTTTATTATAAAAAAGCTTTTACTCATAAATCTGCTAATTGCTTTATTGATGGAATTAAAATTTGTAACGAACGCTTAGAGTATTTGGGCGATACTATTTTAGATTCTATTATTGCTGATTATTTATTTCATGTATATCCATTTAAATCGGAAGGTTTTCTTACGCAATTAAAATCGAGAATTGTAAATAGAAAATCTTTAAATGATATTGCCAAAGCTCTTCATTTAGATGCTTTTATAGAAAGTAATATAACAGATGTGAAAAATAACGATGCTATGGGTAATGCCTTTGAGGCATTGGTGGGGGCTATATATTTAGATAAAGGGTACAATGTTACAAAACGGTTTTTAATTGATAAAATACTTGATAATTTTTTTGATTTCTCCTTTCTTGAAAAAGTAGATGCAAATTATAAAAGTAAGCTTCTGGAGATTGTGCAAAAGCAAAATAATTTTGATATTAAATTTGATACTTCTCGTGTAAATCAGGAGGTATCGAATTCTTTTGTGCATTCCTTTGTGTCAATTGTTTATGTAAACAATATAGAAATGGCCAAGGGAACTGGCAAAACTAAAAAGGATTCAGAGCAGCATGCTGCTCAGCTGGCTATTAAAAATATGGCGAAAAGCAATAGTCGGCATTCGGTATAATTATGTTGTTTGTGTGTTTTATTTAATTCGTTACCTCTTGTATAATTTGTTTTGTATAGTGTAATTAAAAATTAAACTTTTCGAATGCACTAACTATATAGTATGTTGACGATGTAATAGGTTATAAACTAATTAATAGTCATCATAATCGTCGTAATCATCGTAGTAGTCGTCATATTCATCTTCTTTTTCTTTTCTCTTTTTTCGTCGTTTCTTTTTCTTTTTTTCTTCTTTTGGTGCATCCTTTTCTTCTTCTACTACTGGTTCGTCAATTGTTTCTGTTTTTTCATCGTCATAATCGGTCGATTCTTTTTTTCTGTTAAATAGTCTGCTAAAAAAAGATTCTGATTTTTCCTCTTCTTCTTCTTGCACCTCATCAGTCTCTGTTTTGTTTTTTTCTTCTTTTGTTATTTCTTCTGTTTTTTCGTGAAGTGTATCAACTGTTTCTTCTTCTTCTTCTTTATCGTGAATAATATAATTTTCTATATCCAAATGTGCTGTTGAATCTTTTTCAACAACTTTTTCTTCTTCCTTTTCATCCTCTTTTTCTTTATAGCTTCTTCTTCGTATTAATACTCGTGGTATCATGTTTTCTGCTCGGTCCTTGCATTCAGATCGTGATACATCTTTTAAATCTTGCCATACTGCGTCGCACCATTCTTCCATTTCCATGCATACTCCCGGTGGAACGTTTTCAAATTTCATTAATCTTCCGAATGACATTGCTCCGTATTCGGAAAAAGCTGCTTTATGTTTAAAATTAAAAAACTTGGATACAATAATTGAGTCTTGTATATCTACAAGTATATTAAAAGAAATGGTGCCTTTGGTTCGTTCGTTTGCTCGGGGACTTACGTATGCATCTTCGAGTTTTACATGGTTGTAATATATAAAATACCCTTTACCAGCTAATTGTCGCAGTTTGAAATTTTTTGCAACTAGTTTTGTCCCCTTTTCTTTTTCAAGCCATTTCAGTGCTATTCTGTATAAACGATATTTGTTTGTTCCACTACGAATAGGTATGGTATCGTACACTTCGTATGCTTTTGACTGGCTGTATACAGTTTCAGTTTGTAGTAATATTCCAAAAACAATAAAAAAGAGTAATACTAATTGTTTCATAGAGAATAAATAAAGGGTTTTATATAGTTTTCAATTATGTAAAAATACTAATAATTATCGTAAATAGTTATTTTAAGTACATACATTTTTTCTTTGATTGCGGGCTTTTCACATGTTTGTTAATTA
>JAWOEL010000002.1:0-32230 GCA_046482735.1 Bacteroidales bacterium
TTCACGACGCAAAATTGTTTGAATTGCTTCGGCAACCACGTTCCAGTTTTTTTCCAAATCAGCATGTAAAACCGCCTCATTCAGAATCAATTTTCCTAGTCCTTTTGCAAGTGATTTGAATGCAATAAGTGTATGTCCGTACGGCACACCGAAATTACGTATTACCGTAGAGTCGGTAAGGTCGCGTTGCAAGCGGGATATTGGTAATTTAGCCGACAAATGTTCAAATACCGCATTTGCAATACCAAGATTACCTTCAGCATTTTCAAAATCTATTGGGTTTACCTTGTGCGGCATTGCAGAAGAGCCGACTTCGTTTTTCTTGATTTTCTGCTTAAAATAATCCATTGAAATATACGTCCACATATCGCGACATAAGTCTACTAAAATCGTGTTAATTCGTTTTGAAGCATCGCACAGTGACGCAATATTATCATAATGTTCTATTTGTGTTGTTGTTTGCGAACGAGAAAGCCCTAATACTTCATCCACAAAATGATTACCGAATTCTACCCAGTTAATGTCCGGATAAGCAACTGTATGTGCATTAAAATTTCCGGTAGCACCACCAAATTTTGCAGAAAAAGGAATAGCTTCGAGTTGCTTTTTTTGTATGAGCAGACGTTCAACAAATACACGAATTTCTTTTCCCAAACGACTTGGCGAAGCCGGTTGCCCGTGCGTACGTGCAAGCATGGCAACATCTTTCCATTCTTCAGCTAACGATTCTAAATTTGTAATAATTGCTGACAATTCGGGAAGAATAACCGTCTGTAAGGCTTCTTTAAGAGACAAAGGCACGGCTGTGTTATTAATATCTTGTGAGGTCAACCCAAAATGGATGAACTCTTTAGATTTCGTTAATCCGGCAGCATCAAATTTTTCTTTTAGAAAATATTCAACCGCTTTCACATCGTGGTTTGTTGTGCTCTCAATATCCTTAATTGTCTGTGCGTCGGCTTCAGTGAAATTTTTATATATATTTTGCAAATCCGGAAATACTGATGAATCAACATCCGAAAGTTGCGGTAAACCTGATTTACATAAGGTAATAAAATAGTCTACTTCTACCTGAACACGATATTTTATCAGAGCATATTCTGAAAAATAATTATCAAGTTGTGTTGTTTTATTTCTATACCGTCCGTCAATTGGGGAAATAGCTGTTAGTTCAGAAAGTTTCATTCGAATACGTATTATAATTTTAAAATCCAAAAATACAATTTTTTTGTGGTTCAGAAGATATTTGTGAAATAATCTTATGACAGTTTTATAATGCTTAATGTTGAATGCTCAATGCTTAATAAACTCCCAGTGTACAGAAATACGTCAGCGTTTGTAGATATAAGATTTTAGCTATTAGATATCAGATTTTTCAAGTTAATTTGAAAAAATAAAAAAACATAATTCATAATTCTTCATTCGTAAAAAATTAATAAAAATATGTATTTTTACTTTATAAAAATATATTCGTATGTCACGATTTTTTAATCTATTTTCTCAAACAATCAGTCTTCACGGCGAAGCTCTCCGGCTTATTCGCAAACAAAAAATGATGTGGGTTTTTTTGGTGCCGTTTCTGTTATTTATCCTGTTGGCAATAGGCGGCTTTATGTCAATTTCCTACATGGCTGGCATTGTCGGGGATCATTTAGAATCTGCCATACAATTTGATGAAGGATGGGTATGGCTCACATTTATTATAAATTCATTTTTAATTGTTTTTTTACGTATTCTACTTTTTATCTTTTTCGGTTTTTTTAGTGGATATATTGTTTTACTGCTTATGTCACCTTTGTTTTCTTATATTTCGGAACGAACCGAACAATATTTGACCGGACATTCATACCCATTTTCCGCACAACGTTTATTACGCGAAACATTTCGCGGTATAGTAGTCGTGATTCGGAATGTAATTATCCAGGGCGGTATATTTTTGGCTGTTTTTATTTTTTCGTTTATTCCTTTATTAGGACAAATTATTGGGGGCACAATCGGCTCTGTTTTTTTATTTACGGTATCAGCATATTTTTATGGGTTCTCGTTTATGGATTACACTATAGAACGACAAAACGTTTCTATTTCTCAAGGAGCTCGATACATACATAAACGTAAAGGTGCAGCTGTGGGTTTAGGCTTTATATATGGATTATTGCTCTTTATTCCTTTTCTCGGCATGTTTATCTCAAGTTATTTTGCAATTATTTCAACGGTAGCGGGATGTATATATGTAATGAAAGATGCAGAAAGTACCATTGGTGCAAAACGCAGTAAAGAACCCGTTACTGATTTTACAAAACCTCAATCTTTGGTGGAGAAATAAGGCTCTTTCAATATCTTTTATACCTTTGTACGAAATAAATACTAACAAAAAAATAATTATTATGATGGTAGATACCCTTTCGCCGTACGTTTACGGCACTACTCGTTTAGGAGATGAATCAATTCCTGAACAAGACCGTATACAAACAGCTCTCGAAGTTATGAATCAAGATATATGGATTCATACCTGTCACAAATACGGAGACTCTCTCGATATTTTACGAAAAGCTTTTGAGCAGGAACCGACCAAAATTCCCAAAATTATTATGAAAATATGGGGCGGAACTAAACAGGAATTAATTGACGGGGTACAAGAAAACCTTGATCGTATGGGTGTTGATTCACTTGATATGGGACAATTATGTATTGGCGGCGAATTTGCAGAATCACTTGCCGAAGGCGGAGATGCTGTACAAGTATTGCAAGAAATTCGTGAATCGGGATTAATTAAAAGTTTCGTATACGAAGTCTTTCCATGGACATCTGAATTACCGCTTAAAGCATTACAAAATGGATCATTAGAAGGTATTATTGATGGATTTATTTTTTACCTGAATCCTTTACAACGCTTTGCAGCAAATGAATTGTGGGATGAAATACAAAAAACACAATTCCCGATAGTTGCACTTCGTACTGTTTCGGGCGGACCAGTTCATAAATTACGCGACATTCCGGGTTTTGCATGGGTAAAATACTTACAAGAACGAGCTGTGGAAGTAGCTCCGATATTTGAAAAATCGGGTGTACCAACCTGGACAGAATTCTGTGTGCGATATGCATATTCGTTTCCCAATTTAAAAGCAACAACAGGAAGTACTAGTAAAATTGAACGTGTGCACGAATTTCTCAAGGCAACAGAAAATGTACAGCCCTTACCACAAGATATTATGGACGAAATTGCTGCATTGCAATATCGATGGTCCGATGAGGTTGATGTGAAAGCAGAACCCTGGACAATGTAAATACATATATTTCACAGAGATGTGTTATGTCTATTAATGCATCTCTGTGGAAATTTATTCTTTTCTTTTTTGTTTGGAGGCTGGTTTTTTCTTTTCCTTGTTTTTTACAAAAATAAGCTTAAATCTACTTTTTTGGGTTTCGCGTTGTTCTATCTCAAATTTCCCGGTTGAATCAATAAGAGGAGTTAATTTTTGAAAACCATAATTTCGCGGATCAAAATTTGGTTGTTTTTTTTGAAGTAAACTTCCTACATCTCCCAAAAATGCCCACCCATCGTCGTCCGATAAGTCGGTAATAGTTGTTGCAATTAGTTTAATATCTTTTGCTGTAAGACTATCGTAGTTTTCTTTGTCGATATCTTTTTCGTCTTCGGTGTCTTTTTCTTTCGATTTTGCTTTCAGAATTTCAAGGTATATAAATTTATCGCAAGCTACGATAAAGGGGTGAGGTGTTTTTTTCTCACCAATACCTATTACCTGCATACCCGCTTCACGGAGTCTGGTTGCTAACCGGGTAAAATCACTGTCGCTGGATACTATGCAGAATCCATTAACTTTTTCTGAATATAAAATGTCCATTGCATCAATTATCATTGCAGAATCGGTAGCATTTTTGCCGGTGGTGTAGCCATATTGTTGAATTGGAGTAATTGCATGTTCCAACAAAATGTGTTTCCATTTAGATAAATTGGGTTTTGTCCAATCCCCATATATTCTTTTGATTGTAGGATTACCATATTTGGCAATTTCTTCCATCATTTCTTGTAAATATGCTGATGGAATATTATCACCATCTATTAATACAGCTAAATTTATGTTCATGTAGTATATGTTATTTATTGTTTTTTTTCTGCAAGATATTATTTGTTTTAAAAACTATGTTGCATATCAGTTTTTTTTATTATACTGAGATACACAAAGGTACATTAAAATGTTTGCAGTATTACGTTTGGTGCACATAAATTTATTTTATGTTGAATAAAGAAATTTGATTTAGATATGCAGATAACACGTCTTTGATAGAATTAAATGTATTATCGGTAATAGTGTTTAAATCATGGCATGATATCCATTTTGCTTGTGTAATATCTTCTTCGGTTTGCGGAGTCAGATATTCTTCTTCGGTGCTCATCATGTACCAATATGTTTGCTTGAGCACAGTCCCTTTCCCCTTTGGATGTTCGTAGGTGTGCCATGTCGAACAGATAAAGTCGTGTCGGTGTACTGTTGACAATCCGGTTTCTTCCATTACTTCGCGTACAGCAGCATTTTCAGGAGATTCGTGTTTTTCAAGTTTACCTTTCGGCAAATCCCATAAACCGCGACGTTTTATGCAGAGAATTTCGGTATTATTGTTTTGTACAACTCCACCGGCAGCTTCTATGTAAAGGAAAAAATCTTGTAAATATGAAAGAACATCCGAAATAGTATTATCACAAACATAGTATGTTTTACCTGTATCTTCCCGGAGTAGTGGTAAAAGAGAAGGTATGTCTGATTTTTTCATACATTTCGTTGTAGGCGACGAAATATTTGTATTTTTACAGTCAGTTAACATGAGTCTGTTTGAATTAAAATAAATTGTATATTCCATGAGCGAAACAAAAAAAATAATAGCTGATAAACTGTTACAAATAAACGCAATTAAATTACAACCTGCAAATCCATTTACGTGGGCAAGCGGATGGAAATCTCCTATATATTGTGATAATAGAAAAACCTTGTCGTACCCTGCGGTGCGTAAAGAAATTTGTGAAGCTTTTGTGTCACAAATCAAAGAATTGTATCCTTCTGTTGAGGTAATTGCGGGAGTTGCTACCGGTGCTATTGCTCATGGTATGTTGGTTGCCGAAGCAATGGGCTTACCGTTTATTTATATACGTTCGTCTTCAAAAGCTCACGGGCTTACCAATATGATTGAGGGTGATTATACCGCAGGTCAAAAAGTTGTGGTTATCGAAGATCTAATTTCTACTGGTGGTAGTAGTTTGAAAGCTGTTGAGGCTTTACGCGAATCTCAATGTAATGTTTTAGGATTGCTGGCAATATTTACGTATGAATTTGCAATAGCAGAGCAAAATTTTGAACAAGCTCAATGTCCGGTTTCAACATTGAGCAATTATTCAACTTTAATAGATCGGGCTTGTGCTAAAGAATATATTACACAGGATGACGTTACATCATTACAAGAGTGGAAAAAACAACCCGACACATGGGGTAAATAATAAAAGAGCATAATATTATGACAATATCTGTTTCGCATTTAACCAAAAAATATGGTACGCAAAAGGCGGTTGATAATATATCTTTTGAAGTACAAACCGGAGAAATCGTTGGGTTTATAGGACCTAATGGTGCGGGGAAATCAACAACAATGAAAGTGTTAACCGGATTTTTGTCTGATTTTGAAGGTAATGTTTTTGTGGATGATATGGAGGTTACCCAAAATAATATAGCAATAAAAAAGAAAATTGGCTATTTACCGGAACATAATCCATTGTATGTAGATATGTATATTCGTGAATATTTGCGTTTTGTAGCCAAAATATATGGTGCACCACATTCTCGTGAGTATATTTCGCGTATTATTTCGACAACTGGACTCGAAAAAGAACAGCATAAAAAAATAGCACAACTTTCTAAAGGGTATCGCCAACGTGTCGGATTGGCATCTGTGCTTTTGCATGATCCTGATGTCCTTATTTTGGATGAACCGACTACTGGTCTCGATCCAAATCAAATTGTGGAAATACGTACTATAATCGAACGTATCGGGAAAGAAAAAACGGTTATGTTATCTACGCACATTATGCAGGAGGTAGAAGCTATTTGTAGCCGTGTAATTATTATAAATAACGGACAAATTGTTGCGAATAATGATTCTCAGTCTATTAAATCTGATGGTTTTCAAAAACATGCTACTGTGTTGGTCGAATTTGTTGAAGAGTGTTCTCGTGAACAATTACTTCGAATACCTGATGTGTTAGATGTTGTTTCGGTTGATGCTCATACTTGGTTATTGCAACAACGTACGGAAAAGGATATCAGAAAAAATATTTTTAAATATGCTGTTGATGAAAATTTAACGGTTATTTCTATGCAAATACAAGAAAAAACTCTGGAACAGGCATTTTATGATCTTACCAAAAAATCATAAGGGAACAGTGTTGAATGGTCAGTTTGCAAATTATTCGAATTGTTATGATTGGTGTATAATTTCATGTGTGGATTTACATATGTTATAACATATTTTGTTATGTTTCAGGTTTATTAAATTAAGTGTATGATAAGATTTTTTGTGTTTTGTGTTTTGTGTTTGTGGGCTGTTTGTGTATCTGCTCAAGATTCTGTTCAACAGTATGTTAAAGAAGATTCTGCAGTGATTAATCATTTCGATCGTAATTTAGATCAAATGGTGAATTTATGGTATGTCAGTCAGTCCGATATGTATACATATACATCTCGTCCGGCAGATTCTGATACGGCATATGTGCCGGAATTCCCAGATAGTGTATATCAAAAACGAATAGAAGACATGCAATCGCAATCTGTTATTCCATTGGTGTATAATAGTTATGTGCGTGCATATATGAGGGTATACGGCTTTAAGTTTCGCGACCGGGTAGAGGTAATGATGGGACTTGCAGAGTATTATTTTCCTCTGTTCGAAACCATTTTTGAGCAATATAATGTGCCATATGAGTTAAAATATTTGTCTATTATTGAATCAGCACTGAATCCACATGCTCGTTCCTGGGTCGGTGCGACTGGGCTTTGGCAATTTATGCCTGCAACTGGGCGTATGTTTGATTTGTCGGTAAGTTCTATTATTGATGAACGTAAGGATCCGATGCTTGCTACTCATGCAGCTGCTCAATATTTATCTCGTTTGCATGGTATGTTTCAGGACTGGACTCTTGCACTTGCTGCATATAATTGTGGTCCGGGAAATGTGCGTAAAGCTATTGCTCGCTCCGGTGGCAACAGAGATTTTTGGGAGATTTACCGGTATTTACCTCGTGAGACGCGTAGCTATGTGCCGGCATTTATAGCTGCCTTTTATATTTTTGAGCATCATGAAGCACATAATTTGTATCCTCGCGAAGTGGATTTTCCTCCTGCAGTGGATACGGTTATGGTTACACATGCTATGAGTTTAAGTGAAATTTCGCTTATTCTCGATCTGCCCGAAAAGTTATTGTATGATTTAAATCCGCAATATAAATTGCATACTATACCTGAATCTCAAGATGGTATGTCTTTATATCTTCCGGTTGATTATGTTGTTCCGTTTATTAAAGCACAAAAGTCAATTCTTGCGTATCGGGATTCTGTACGTCGGGCTGATTCTATTCGTATTGCTCAGTCTAATAAAAAAGTGCCGGTGTATTATACAGTAAAGTCTGGCGATAATTTAGGCTTTATTGCTGATTGGTATGATGTACGTGTATCGGATGTGCGCAGGTGGAACAATATCCGGGGAAATACGATAGTAGTGGGCTCGCGATTGACTTTGTATGTGTTGGAACGTAAAAAAGCATATTATGACCGTATAAATTCTCTTTCGTTTGTTCAAAAACAACAGTTGTCGGGTAGTAATTCTAAGGTGATTTCATCATCTTCAAACAAAGACGATGATTCATATACTTATTATACTGTGCAATCGGGTGATACGTTGTGGGATATAGCTAAACTCTATAATGGTGTAACAATAAGTGATTTACGCCGTCTCAATAATTTATCGTATAATACTCATATTCATCCGGGTATGATATTGAAAATTAAAAATTTATAAAAAATGTGTGGTATTGCTGGTTATTATTCTCCGACACAATCGTGTTCTTCTGATGAATTGAAGGATATGACGGCATGCATTACACACAGAGGTCCCGATGCGGATGGCTTTTTTACTGATTCCTATGTTGGATTGGCTCACCGACGACTTAAAATTATTGATTTATCTGATGCTGCTAATCAACCGATGACTTCGCAAAGTGGACGATTTGTGATTGTGTACAATGGCGAAATATATAACTATAATGACTTACGCAGAGAGTATCAACTGCCAGTTACAACAAACTCAGACACTGAGGTTTTACTCGAATTACTCGAATTGCTGGGTGTAGAGCAAACGCTGTCGCTTTGTAATGGTATGTTTTCTTTTGCTTTGTACGATACGCATACTCATAAACTTTTTCTTGCCCGCGATAGAATGGGCATTAAACCCTTATTTTATTTCTGGGACGGACATACCTGTGCCTTTGCTTCGGAATTGAAATCGTTACGTGCTTTGAAATATGTACAGGCACATACGGAGATTAATTTTTCTGCTATTCCATTTTTTTTGCATAGCGGTTATACCGGAATACGGGATACAATATATACGCATATTCATAAATTACCGGCAGGAAATTGTGCAGAAATTTCCGAAAATGGATTTCATCTGAAATCGTATTGGAATATCTCCGAAAAAATTTCTTCTTCGTGTATCACCGATTTTGTGCAGGCTCGCGAAACCGTGCGAGACTTGGTAGAATCGTCGGTGCGTTACCGTTTGCAAAGTGATGTGGATTTTGGATGTTTTTTGAGTGGCGGTATCGATTCGTCTCTTGTGGCGGCTGTTGCACAGCGAAATATGAATACAAAACTCAAAACCTTTACTATTGGCTTTGAGAATGCACAGTATGCCGAACAAACATATGCACACAAAGTAGCAGATTTTTTAGGCACCGAACATCATGAATTGATTCTCTCTGAGCAAGATGCTTTAGATAAAATAGAACGGTTTTTTTCGGTGTATGATGAGCCCTATGCAGATTCATCTGCTATACCAACTATGCTGGTTTCTGAACTGGCGAGCCGGCATGTGAGTATGGTTTTGTCCGGTGATGGTGGCGATGAATTATTTATGGGATACGGAGCATACAATTGGGCGGAACGATTGTATAAGCCTTTCTGGAAACATGCTCATTCGCTTGCAGGTTCTGTTTTGCAATATGGTACAGACAGGCATAAACGTGCGGGAAAAGTCTTTTTGCATCCCTCAGACAATATACCGAGTCATATTTTTTCGCAAGAACAAGGCTATTTTTCCCGTTCCGAAATTGACCGGGTACTTTCGCCTGATATTTCCCGGGCTATTTCAATTGACGAACAGTCGGAAAATGTGAATCGGATATTAACACCTGCAGAAAATCAGGCATTTTTTGATATGCGCTATTATTTATGCGAAGATTTGCTCACCAAAGTTGACAGGGCAAGTATGCACTATTCACTCGAATCGCGGGTGCCACTTTTAGATCATACACTTGTGGAATTTGCATTGAATCTTTCTCCCGAACTGAAAAAGAATGGAGATATTTCAAAATATCTTTTAAAGCAGGTTTTGTATGAATATATTCCTGCCGAATTGTTTGACCGTCCGAAATGGGGGTTTTCTATTCCATTGCAGCAGTGGTTACGAGGAAAATTACAGTATTTAATTCACGATTATCTTAGCAAAGAATCTATAGAATCTGTCGGAATCTTTAATTATTCGGAGGTCGAACGACTGATTCATTTGTTTCTGCATAAAAATCAGCACCATGTATACAATCGCCTTTGGTTGATGATACTTATGCAACGCTTTGTAATAACATATAACCGAACAAAATAATGTTTTTATGAACACAACCATACTCTATATTTCGTATGATGGCATGACCGATAATTTGGGACAGTCGCAGGTTATCCCATATCTTATTGGTTTGCAGAAAAAAGGATATACGATTCACATTATCAGTTGCGAAAAAGCCGATAAATATGCCGAACGAGAAAAATCCATAGCCGCACTTCTCCACAAACATCATATTACTTGGCATCCATTACCATACACATCTCGTCCAAAAGTATTTTCGACCTTGTATGACATTAAGCAAATGCAAAAAAAAGCACAGGAGATTGTTCGCTCAGAGAAGGTTGATATTGTGCATTGCCGAAGTTATGTTGCGGCACAAGTGGGCGTATATATGAAAAAAAATCATAATCTTCCCTGGGTTTTCGACATGCGCGGTTTTTGGGCAGACGAACGAATTGACGGTGGTATATGGAATTATAATTCATTCTTTTTTCGCTTGTTATACAAACATGTTAAACAATTAGAAAAAACATTTATTTCAGAAGCATCACATATTATTAGTTTAACCGAAAACGGAAAACAAGAAATAGAAAGCTGGCATATATATCAATCTGATCCAAAGCCTATACGCGTTATTCCCTGTTGTGTAGATTTGGATTTTTTCAATACCCAACAGTTGTCACCAAAAAAGCAAAAGGCATATCGGGTACAATTAGATATTCGTTCCGAACAATTTGTGTTGAGTTATCTTGGTTCCTTTGGTACTTGGTATATGACCGAAGAAATGTTTGACTTTTTCAAAGTAGTGTATGACAAAAATAAAGATGCGGTCTTTTTGTGCATTACACCCGACAATCCCGAAGAGCTCGAACGAATTGCATTTCGCAAAGATATTCCCGCATCAGCCTTACGAATTGTGAGTGCCAACAGAGATGAAGTCCCCTTGTATGCATCATTATCCGATTGGTCTCTGTTTTTTATTCGCCCACTCTATTCCAAAAAAGCATCATCACCCACCAAAATGGGAGAATTGTTAGGCCTTGGCATACCACTTGTGTGCAATGCCGGAGTTGGCGATGTCGAAACAATTATGCAGTCATGTGAACACGGACACGTGGTGCATAACCATACCGAAGACGAATATGCACGTATTGCCGAATCGCTTGTGTCGGAAACAGTAACATCGCAAACAGCGAAACAGTTACGCGAAGTTTCCCGGCAGTATTATGATTTACAAAAAGGCGTAGATGCTTATGCAGAGGTGTATCGGCAGATTATTAATGCGTAACATGTGAACGTTTTTGTAGAAAAAGGAGAGGGCCGTATTTTTTAAATTCCTGTTATAGGAGATTGATTACTCATAACACTCGAACGACTGAATAAAAGAGGATATGAATACAAAGATTCATAGTATCAAACATTGTTCTCTGTTTTACTGAATTGAAATCAAAATTAGAATAGACCATCATCAATCAAAATACCTACCAACCCTAAAAAATGTGGAACAAATCTCTATTGTTATATGATAATATTTTGGCAATATTTTCTGTTTTTCACACAAAGTGTGTAATTTTATTTATATTTTTGAAAAATCGGAAAGGTTTAGAAATTGACAGCCGATAGCCGTAAATGTAAATTTATAGAATCAATACACGATTTTTTTAACACATAATGTAATTAGTATGGTACATGAAAAAAAAATGAGATTTTCATCATCTCGCACAGAACTGTTTCAGTTATTATTAATTGCACTTGCAATTACCCTTTGTTGGATGACTATAACAGCATTGAATGCAGGTGAATTTGATATGTTTCGGATAATTTTATTAATTAGTGCTGTTGTTATTGCAGCCGGATCCGTTTTTTTGTCTGTAAATATGTGTTCTCTCAAAATAGCCGGGAGAAATTTAGCATTGAGTTCTTTATTTGGCACTCATATACAGTTTGATATTACCGATATCTCTGTGTATGATATAAATTCTTTTCGCCTTGCACTTGTTGATCCTATGAAATATATGACTTTCACTAAGCTCGTTATCACGGTGAATGGCGAAAAAAAGAGATTCTTTATACTTAATCCCTCACGGTATTCCCACTATCATGATATTCACAATCTTCT
This sequence comes from Bacteroidales bacterium, assembly GCA_046482735.1. Taxonomy (GTDB): domain Bacteria; phylum Bacteroidota; class Bacteroidia; order Bacteroidales; family UBA1715; genus JAQICB01. Next base: position 12,020 of record JAWOEL010000002.1, read on the forward strand.
ACTAAGTATGTACAACAAGCAAGTAGAGCTTGATGCTCAAAAGTAACTTGCACATAGCATCTGCACGGAAACTCTAAAATTTACCTCTGAAGTGGTTTCGGAGTAGACTGTTATTCTTATCTTGAAAATAATTGTTGGAATACGGTGGATACGGTGTTTTGCTATATTCGGAGAAATGGCTTAGTACACATGCCCGAAATTGATTGTGTGATTAAATAAATTTCGGACATGTGAGAACCATATATGAGGTGAGTATTTTTATTTTAAAATAAGCATTGCATCACCGTATGAACCAAAGCGATATTTTTCTTTAATTGCAGTTTTGTACACATCCATAACCATATCAAATCCGCCAAATGCGGCAACCATCATAAGGAGAGTTGATTGCGATAAATGAAAGTTTGTAATTAGTCTATTGGCAACGCTAAAGTCGTATGGAGGAAAAATAAATTTATTTGTCCATCCGTCGTAGGGTTTTAGTCGTCCGGTAGTCGAAACAGACGTTTCCATAGAACGTAACACTGTTGTGCCGCACGCAAAAATATTTGATTTACGATCTTTTGCTGCATTTACAATATTAGTTGCTTCTTCAGGAATTATCATACGTTCCGAATCCATTTTGTGTTTAGTAAGGTCTTCAACTTCAATAGTGTTAAAGTTACCCAGTCCCATATGGAGCGTTAAAAAAGCGAGATCGACTCCAATAATTTCAAGACGTTTGAGTACTTCACGGCTAAAGTGCATACCGGCCGATGGGAGTGCTACAGCACCCTCTTTTTGGGCATAAATTGTTTGAAACCGTTCTTTGTCGTCTTCGTTTGCTTTTCGTTGGGTGTTAATGTGTTGAGGTAAAGGGGTTTCTCCCAATGAATATAACACACGTTTAAATTCTTCATGATCTTCTTCATATAAAAATCGTACAGTTCTACCGCGAGAAGTCGTGTTGTCAATAACTTCGGCAACGAGTTCATTATTTTCGCCAAAATATAATTTATTACCTATACGAATTTTTCGGGCAGGGTCAACTAATACATCCCATAAACGTTGTTCACGATTGAGTTCGCGCAATAGAAATACTTCAATTTTTGCACCTGTTTTTTCTTTGTTCCCATATAAACGAGCGGGGAATACTTTTGTATCATTAAGCATCAAAACATCTTGATCATTAAAATATTGAACTATGTCTTTAAAAACTTTATGTTCAATATTACCAGTCTTCGCATCGAGAACCAATAGTCTGGATTCATCTCTGTTTTTTGCAGGATGAAGTGCTATTAATTCATTCGGTACCTTTAACTTAAAATTAGACAACTTCATATCGTGTAAATTTATAGTGTGTGTAATAATTGTTCGAAATTCGTAATTGTGAGGGCATTGTTAATAGAAAATCCACCACTGCGTGTTCGTCGTAATGATGACAAATATGCACCACTGTCAACTGATTTGCCAATATCATATGCCAATGAGCGGATGTATGTTCCTTTTGAACACACAAAGCGAATGCGTGCAGTATTATGTGAGTAGTCTTGTAATTCGTGCTCGTGTATAGTTATTTGAACGCGTTTCATCGTTACAGATTCTCCTTCGCGTGCTGATTTGTATGCACGCACACCGTTTATGGTTTTAGCTGAATAAACGGGGGGTGTTTGCATAATTTCGCCGCTGAAATGTGTGTCGAGAGCCTGTTGAATCATTTCCGCTGTAATATGTTCGGTTGCATACTGTGCACAGGGTTCTGTTTCCGAATCATATGATGGTGTTTCGGCACCAAACGTAATATCTGCACTATATTCTTTCAGTTCGTTCTGATAGTTTGATAAATTTTTTGTTTCACGTCCTGTGCCTACAATAAGAAGTCCGGTAGCCTGAGGGTCGAGTGTGCCGCCATGACCAACTTTTATTTTAGACAGTGAGCATGTTTTTTTTATCATATATCGTATTTTGTTTACAACATCAAATGAAGTCCAGTCAGTCTGTTTGTCAATAAGCAGAACATGTCCGTCTTGAAAATTTACTCCTTTGAGTGTGTCTGTGTTTGTGTCAATTATCATATAAGATTATTGAATCATTGAGATACTTATTGAACTTATGCCTATAACAGCACAATACAGTGCAAACCAAATTAATTTTCCTTTGTTTACAATTTTAATCATAAATGTACAGGCTAACCAACCAACAATAAAAGCAGCTATAAAGCCAATTATTAAAGCGGAGGTGTTAATGTTTGTTGCTGCAATGTCGGACGCTGAAGAGTCAAAAATAGAGTCGAGTAATTTTTTTGCATTGGCACCTATAATAACTGGAATAACCATTAAAAAAGAGAACGAAGCTGTTTCTTCTCGCTTGTTGCCAAGTAAAAGACCCGTTGCAATAGTTGCACCGGAGCGTGATATTCCCGGAAGAATTGCCGCAGCCTGAGCAAGCCCTATTATAAAAGAGTGTGTGTACGATATACTTGTTTCTCGTGGTTTTGCATAGTATGTGAAAGCCAAGAGTCCTGCAGTTGCGAGTAGCATAAACCCAACAAAAAGCAAGTTTCCATCAAAAAAAGCTTCAAGTTCTTTTTCGAATAATAGACCAATAATTACAGCAGGAATCATTGATAGTGCAATTTTTGCAATATACTGTGTCTCTTTGTTCCATGAAAATTGAAACATGCCTGTGAGTAATTGAATAATATATAAGCGAAAGACAACTATTGTGCTCAAAACAGTAGCTCCGTGCACAACAATAGTGAACAGCATATTTTCTTCGCCTTCAAGATCAAATAATACTTTAGATAATTCTAAATGCCCGCTGCTACTTACTGGGAGGAATTCAGTTAATCCCTGAATAACCCCCATAAAGAGAGCTTCAAACCACTCCATATTTATTTTCTAAAAATTTTGCGAACTATTTTTGAGTCAGGATGAGCCATTATGGCAAATATTTCAAATGCAAATCCGAATAAAACCATAATAGGAGCCAGAGTGATTCTCCGGAATGAAAACATTTCCGGGGTTTGACTTGGGTCATTGTTCGGATAAAATGAATGTGGATCTTCAACTGCGCCGCCAGCCATAAGGATAAATCCTACAATAATAATTGCAAATCCGATAGCCATAAGGATATAGTTTTCTTTTTCTAAAGCGTATCCTTGTGTTTGTTCGTTTTGGTTTTCGTTGTTCATATTTATATATATAAATCGTCTTTATTAATATTTAAAAATTTGTTTACTGCGAAAAAAGTTGCCATTAACGATAAAAAAATACCTATTAAAATGACGGACAAAAATAATACACCAAGGAGCTCAAAGTCAAGATAATTTGTAATTTCTTTAATTTCATTTTGCAAATAGTATAATAAACCGGCAAGCATAGCAAGTGCTATAGTCCCTGCATAAAAGCCGTTGAAGGCTCCGTGGAGTAAAAATGGCGAGCGAATATAATTTCGTGTTGCACCGACTAATTGCATGGTATTTATGATAAATCGTTTCGAATAAATGGATAATCGGATAGTATTATTGATAAGCACAACCGAAATAATGAGAAGCAAAAAGCTAAAACCTAGGAGAAACCAGCTGATTTTTTTAATATTTGTATTAAGTTTAGCTACTTGCATTTTGTCGTAGTGAATTGTATCAACCAGTGGGTTGCCTTCCATTATGTCTTCTATATGACTAAAGCTCTCTGCCGTTGCGTATTTTGCAAAAAAACGTACTTCTATTGATGGTGGTACCGGATGATTTTCGGCTAAGTCTATATATTCTTTCCCTAATGTTTCTGCCAATCGCCTGCTGGCTTCTTCCTGACTTACAAATTCTGAAGATTTTACCATATTCATCGCATCAATTCGTTTACGAAGTTTATGCATATCAACCTGTTTGATGTTGTCTTTTAAAAATATAGTAAATCCGACATTTTCTTTAATATGATTTGTTACTTTATGCTGATTTAACAGTAAAAGCCCAACCAAACTCAACAAAAATAATACAAGTGAAATACTGATTAAGGTACTTGTATATGATGATAGCAATCGCCTTTTGATAAGTCTTTTTTGTTGTTTTGTTTGTTTTTTCATACAATAATCTATTAAACGACGTTATGTGTATATTTATTACATAAGTTGAGCAAGCAATTTGTTGAGAGATACTTTTTCATCGACAATTGAATATATTGAATCAATCGAAACTCGTTCTTGTTGCATGCTGTCTCTGTCGCGAATAGTAACAGTATTGTCTTCTTTTGTTTGATGATCAATAGTTATGCACAAAGGAGTACCTATAGCGTCTTGTCGTCGGTATCGTTTTCCGATAGAATCTTTTTCGTCGTATTGGCAGTTATGATAGAGAGATAATTTTTTAAGTATATCTCGTGCTATGTCTGGTAAGCCGTCTTTTTTTACAAGTGGCATTACCGTAACTTTTATAGGTGCAAGTGCCGGTGGTAATTTTAAAACAGTACGTGTTTCTTTTTCCAGTTTTTCTTCGGTATATGCCCGCGATAAAATTGCTAAAAATGTGCGATCAAGTCCTACGGATGTTTCCACTACATAAGGTATGTAGCTTTTTTCTAGTTCCGGGTCGTAATACTGAATTTTTCTGCCCGAAAACTCCTGATGTTGCGATAAATCAAAATCTGTACGTGAATGTATACCTTCTAATTCTTTAAATCCCATTGGGAAGTCAAATTCAATATCGCTGGCAGCATTTGCATAGTGGGCAAGTTTGTCGTGGTCGTGAAAACGGTACGCATCATCGCCAAAACCAAGTGCTTTGTGCCATGCTATGCGGTTTGCTTTCCATTTTTCGAACCATTCCATTTCGGTGCCGGGGCGAACAAAAAATTGCATTTCCATTTGTTCAAATTCGCGCATGCGAAATACAAACTGACGGGCAACTATTTCGTTACGAAATGCTTTTCCTATTTGAGCAATACCAAATGGTATTTTCATACGACCTGATTTTTGCACATTCAGATAATTAACAAAAATGCCTTGTGCCGTTTCTGGACGAAGAAATATTGAACTGGCTCCTTCGGCTGTGGCTCCCAATTTTGTTTCAAACATGAGGTTGAACTGTCTTACCTCAGACCAATTGCTTGTGCCGGAAATGGGGCATACAATTTTACAGTCGATAATAATTTGTCTGAGCTCTGCTAAATTAGTATCTTCAAGAGCTTTCACAAATCGTTCATTTAGTTCATCTATTTTTGTTTGGTTTCGCAATACATTCGGGTTGGTTGTGCGAAATTGTTCTTCGTCAAATGATTCACCAAATTTTTTGCGAGCTTTGGTAAGTTCTTTTTCAATTTTTTGATTGAGTTTTTCCCGATATTCTTCAATCAACACATCCGCCCGATATCGTTTTTTCGAATCTTTATTATCAATTAAGGGGTCATTAAATGCATCTACGTGTCCTGATGCTTTCCAAATAGTTGGGTGCATAAAAATTGCGGAATCAATACCTACAATATTTTCGTGCAATCGCACCATGGCACCCCACCAGTATGCTTTTATATTATTTTTTAGTTCAGTACCATATTGTCCGTAATCATATACTGCACTTAAACCATCATATAATTCACTTGATTGAAATATAAAGCCGTATTCTTTTGAATGTGCTATAATTTTTTTTAAAATATCGTCTGCCATAAAGGTATGTATATAATTTGTCTAAATTGCTGCAAATATAGAGAGAAAGTTTGGAAAGTTCAAACCTTTACGAAATATGCATAGTATTGTTTTTATGAAGTATTAGAAACGAAATAGAGTGTATGTTTCAGATTATATGTTTATATTGTATTTAATTATATAGAGTAGAGTATAAATAACGGTGCTTATGTAAGAAAATGTGTGCATATGACACAAAATAAACAAGATGCATAAAACTATGGAAGTAACAAGATTATTTGATTTGTTGGATAATTATGTGGAAACATATCCGCACCAGCAAGCAGCCTTAGCTGCCAAATACAATGGTAAGTGGCACGAAACAGATATACATGAGTATATTGAACGAACAAACAATATGAGTTACGGTTTAATGGCATTGGGCACTGAGCCCGGTGATCATGTTGGTGTGGTAAGTAGCAACCGACCCGAATGGAATATGTTGGATTTTGCGATTATGCAAATTGGTGCAATACCTGTGCCGGTATATCCTACAATTAGTCAGGACGATTACCGATATATTCTAAAACATGCCGAAATAAAAATGATGTATATAGAAGGCACTGATTTGTTGAAAAAACTAGAATCAATCTTTTCGGAAATGCCTGATTTGAAAGAAATATGGACATTTGATGCTATTTCAGACAAATATAAACATCTTGACCAATTAATAGAATTGGGGAAAAAGTATCCTCAGCCCCAAAAACTTCAGAAGAGTAAACAGCTTATTAACCAACACGATTTAGCAACTATTATTTATACCTCCGGAACTACTGGTAGCCCTAAGGGCGTGATGTTGTCGCACAGTAATATTGTGAATAATTTTAAAAACATTGCTCACATACCTCAGGAATGGAATAAAAAGGCACTTAGTTTTTTGCCCGTGTGTCATGCCTACGAACGGATGTTGGTGTATTTGTATCATTATCTGGGCATGTCAGTCTATTATGCCGAAAGTATTGCTACAATTGCGTCCAATATTAAGGAAATAAATCCGACCATGATGTCTTGTGTGCCCCGTGTATTAGAAAAAATATATGAAAAATTGTATAAAGCAGGCTCTGAATTATCATTTGTGCAGAAAAAAATATATTACTGGGCGTTTAATCTTGCAACACGGTATTCATTACATAATACGAATCCGATATATCGCATACAATATGCAATTGCAAACAAATTAATTTACCAAAAATGGCGAGAAGCAATAGGTGGTAATTTTGATATTGTTGTATCAGGAGGGTCGCAAATACAAAAACATATGGCAGCCTTTTTTACTGCTATTGGTTTGCCCATATTTGAAGGCTATGGTTTAAGTGAAACCTCACCGGTAATCGCGGTAAGTCAGCGAGGTAAGAATCAGCGAAAATTCGGAACAGTCGGTGCACCATTATCTGGAGTTGAGGTTGTTGTCGGGGAGCATGATGAAATTTTGTGCCGCGGACATAATGTGATGCTCGGATATTATAAAGACCCTGAATTAACGGCACAGGTTATTGATGCAGATGGTTGGTTCCATACCGGTGATATTGGAAAATTTACTCCCGAGGGTTTATTGGTCATAACCGGTCGGTTAAAAAGTGTATTTAAGACCTCTTTTGGAAAATATGTAAATCCACATGTTATAGAAACAAAATTTACAGAATCGCCGTTTATGGAAAATGTGATGGTAGTTGGTGAAAATCAGAAATTTGCAGCAGCGTTAATTTCTCCAAGTTTTGAACATTTGAAAAGTTGGTGTGTGAAACATCATATTCCCTATACTACCAATGAAGAAATGATTACACATCCTGAAGTAAAAAAACTGATTCAGAAAGAAGTAAAAAAATACAATCAATTTTTTGGTGGATATGAACAAGTGAAAAAATATCAGATTGTTTCTGAAGAATGGACGCAGCAAAAAGGATTTTTGTCGCCAACACTCAAAATTAAACGAAATGTTTTGGAATCGTATTATTCAGATATAATTGACGAGCTGTTTCGGTAATAACCTGAGATGAAAAGTAAAAAAACAAACAAAAAATTTGCTTTATGATTTTTTATCATTAATTTTGTTACCGTAAAAAAGATTATGAAAAATTTAATAAACATAGTGCATGTCGTTGTCGTTGTCATTTCAGAATTGAAGTGAGAGAATGACTTCTGCATAGTACTTTTGTAAAAAATATACAAGCAGCATTCTCTTACGAGTTTGCTGCTTTTTTTATTATTAATATGTATCATTAAAAAATATAGAATTATGGGATATCCATTACGAAGTGAAACTTCAACTCAAGGAAGATTAATGGCAGGTGCACGAAGCTTATGGCGTGCTAATGGTATGAAAGAAGAACAAATCGGTAAGCCGATTATAGCTATAGCAAACTCATTTACGCAATTTGTGCCGGGACATGTGCATTTACATGAAATCGGACAACAAGTAAAAAAGTTAATTGAAGACAAAGGTTTTTTCGCAGCTGAGTTTAATACTATTGCTGTTGACGATGGTATTGCTATGGGACATACCGGTATGTTATATTCACTACCATCACGCGAAGTTATTGCCGACAGTATTGAATATATGTGTAATGCACACAAAGTTGATGCATTAGTTTGTATCAGTAATTGCGATAAAATTACACCGGGAATGCTTATGGCATCAATGCGACTTAACATACCAACTATTTTTGTGTCGGGCGGACCAATGGAAGCCGGCGTTGTTGATGATAAAAAACTGGACTTAATTGACTCGATGGTTATGTCTCTAGATTCTGAGGTTGACGACAAAACTCTTGATCTCGTTGAGAAAAATGCCTGTCCAACCTGCGGTTCTTGTTCGGGAATGTTTACAGCAAATTCTATGAATTGCCTAAACGAAGCATTGGGAATGGCATTGCCGGGTAATGGAACAATAGTAGCTACTCATGCGAATCGAACAAAATTGTTTGAGCATGCAGCTGAAAAAATTGTAGAAATTACCAAAGATTATTATTTTAATGGAAATGATGCGGTTTTACCTCGTTCGGTTGCAACACGCGAAGCTTTTATGAATGCAATGACCCTTGATATTGCAATGGGTGGATCGACAAATACTGCTTTGCATTTGCTTGCTATTGCACAGGAAGCCGGCGTTCAGTTTTTTATGAAAGATATGGATGAGCTTTCACGAAAGGTACCCTGTATCTGCAAAGTTGCTCCAAACAGTAAAGAATATCATATTGAGGATGTTAACCGTGCCGGCGGTATTTTTGGTATTATACATGAACTTGATAAAGCAGGACTTATTGACTCTTCTGTAATGCGTGCTGATGGTTTGACTCTAAAACAAGCTCTTGCTAAATATGATATAATGAGTGATTCTGTTGACGAAAATGTAATAGACATTTATAAAAGTGCACCGGGCGGAAAACCAAATTTGGTTATGGGTTCACAAGCTTCTGTGTATAAAGAATTAGATGTGGATCGTGAACAAGGATGCATCAGAGATATTAAACATGCCTATACTCAGGATGGTGGATTAGCAATTTTATTTGGAAATATAGCCGAAAAAGGATGTATCGTAAAAACTGCCGGTGTAGATGAATCTATTTTTACATTTACCGGAACAGCACGTGTGTTTCATTCGCAAGAAGATTCTGTTGATGCAATTTTGAAAGGCTACATCAAAGCGGGAGATGTTGTTGTGATAATTTATGAAGGACCAAAAGGTGGGCCGGGTATGCAAGAAATGTTATATCCGACTTCATATTTAAAATCAATGCATTTGGGAACAGATTGTGCGTTGATAACTGATGGAAGGTTTTCCGGAGGAACATCTGGTTTATCTATTGGTCATGCGTCTCCTGAAGCTGCAAGCGGAGGAGCAATCGGTTTGGTGAAAGACGGCGATAAAATTAAATTTGATATTCCAAATCGTTCAGTGGAAGTACTTATTTCTGACGAAGAGTTAGCTGAGCGTCGGAAAGCCGAAGAAGCGAAAGGCGATAAAGCGTTTAAACCGGTGCGTGATCGTGTTGTGTCAAAAGCCTTGAAAGTATATGCACAAAATGTGTCTTCTGCTGATTTGGGTGCAGTGAGATTAATTGATTAGTAATAAATAATAGACTAAGTTATGAGAATGTCTAAAAAATATGATGCATTTGTGACTTGGGCATCAGGTATTAAAATTCCGATAAATAAGAAAATACTTGATCAAATGGCTGGGTGGTCGTCAAGTTTGAATAATAAGGTTAATAGGTCTGCTTTGTCTTCGTGGCGTGTGTTGGAAACTAATAGTATGTTTGCCGACCGAATTTCTGATGTGCCAAAGTCGTACATTCGAGAAATTTTAAAAGTAGCTGTTTCGCCCAATATAATTTCGTTTGCAGGCGGATTGCCCAATCGCGATTTGTTCCCTGTGCAGGCTTTGCAAAGGGCTGCAAATTCTGTGTTTGAAACTGATCCGAAAGATGCCTTGCAATATAGTAATACTGAGGGGTATTTGCCCTTACGCGAATTTATTTCTCAACGATATAAAGAAGTTAAAGGGCTTAATATTGAACCTAAAAATATTCTTATAACTACCGGTTCACAGCAGGCTCTTGATTTGTTAGGTAAAACATTCTTAAATGAGAAAGATAGAGTTATAATTGAAAAACCGGGATATCTTGGGGCAATTCAATTGTTTTCTATATACAAGGCTCGTTTTTCGCCGGTTACTCTTGAAGAAGATGGGGTGAATATTGAGGAGTTGTCTAAAGTTTCACGAAAACGTAATACGAAACTTATGTATACAGTTCCTAATTTTCATAATCCAACTGGAATTACGTATTCTAACGAAAAACGGCAACATATAGCTGATGTGTTGCGTGGAAAACCTATAATGCTTATAGAGGATGATCCGTATGGCGATTTGCGATATACGGGTTCTCATAAATCGTCGTTTATGCATTATCTGCCCGAACAGACTGTTATGCTGGGTTCGTTTTCCAAAACGGTTGTTCCTTCATTTCGTACGGGCTGGATTGTGGCTCCTGATGAGATAATGGAGAAGTTGATAATAGCTAAACAAGCCTCTGATTTACATACGAATTTCTTTACGCAAAAATTATTGTATGAGTATTTGTCTGCAAATGATTTGAATGAACATATTACAAAAATTAAAGAGGTGTATGGACGTCAATGTTTGGCTATGATAGAAAGCATCAAGAAGCATTTTCCTAAAGAAGTTTCGTATACACTGCCCGAAGGTGGTATGTTTTTGTGGGTAACATTACCTCATGGTATTTCTGCTATGGATTTAGTACAAAAAGCTATCGAGCAGGATGTTGCATTTGTGCCCGGTGATCCGTTCTATGTGGATACAACAGAAACAATATCTACACTCCGACTAAATTTTTCGTGTGTTGATGAAGAGATTATTGAAAAAGGTATATCGCGACTGGGAAAGGTAATGAATGAGTATATTGCAAAACATAAATAGTGAAAGTATCATGAATATACAGAGAGTAAAATTATTTCGAGTCAGGAAATGTAAATTTTGTGTGAAAGTAAATTAGTAAAGTGTTGATGGTTAATAATACAAATTATGAATAAACAGAAAGAACAGATAACCGGCTCTGAAGCCTTATTACGAATTTTAATAGAAGAAGGGGTAGATACTATTTTCGGATATCCCGGAGGTGCTATCATGCCTATTTATGACAGATTGTTTGATTTTGGAGATAAACTGACACATATCTTGACTCGTCATGAGCAGGGGGCAGTTCACGCTGCTCAGGGGTATGCACGTGCGACCCGGAAAGTTGGGGTGTGTTTTGCTACCTCTGGTCCGGGTGCTACCAATTTAACTACTGGTATTGCAGATGCTATGCTCGATTCTACTCCATTGGTAGCAGTGACTGCTCAGGTGGTTTCGCCATTGCTTGGTACTGATGCTTTTCAGGAAATTGATGTGATAGGTATAACTATGCCAATAACTAAATGGAATTATCAAATAACTTCTGCAGAAGAAATTCCAGAAACATTAGCAAAGGCTTTTTATTTGGCACAAACTGGTCGACCAGGTCCGGTTGTTATAGATATTACAAAAGATGCTCAAATAGATATGGTAAATTATGCGTACGAAAAATGTGCGTATATGCGTGGATATTATCCGTATCCGAAATTACAACAATCTCAAATAGATGATGCAGTATCATTAATTAATACAGCAAAAAAACCATTAATTTTAGCAGGTCAGGGTGTTAATCTTTCGGGTGCTCGGCAAGAATTAGTTGCTTTGGCTGAAAAAGCGGGTATTCCGGTGGCTACTACAATTATGGGGTTGAATAATATAGGCTCCGACAATCCGTATTATGTTGGAATGTTGGGAATGCATGGAAACTACGGACCCAATATAAAAACGAATGAGGCTGATGTTATAATTGGTGTAGGATTACGTTTTGATGATCGTGTGACTGGTAATACTGCAATGTATGGTAAACAGGCTAAAATAATTCATATAGAGGTTGATGCGGCAGAAATTGGTAAAATTGTAAAACCGACAGTTTCGGTACATGCAGATGCAAAAGTTGCCTTGGGTGCTTTAGTTCAGGAGGTGAATGAGAATTCTCATGCAGAGTGGTTAGATGAATTCCGGGTATCGCATGAAACTGAGTTCTCAAAAATTATTAAAAAAGATACATTACCCGATGCAGGTGAAATAAAAATGGGTGAAGTTATTACACGTATTTCTGATAAGACTAATGGACAGGCAATTGTTGTTACTGATGTTGGTCAGCATCAAATGGCTGTATGTCGGTATTACGATTTTAAAGAAGGTTCAGAAATTGTTACATCCGGCGGATTAGGAACTATGGGTTTTGGTTTGCCTGCTGCTATGGGGGCAAAAGTGTCGAGTCCGCATAAAGATACCGTTGTGTTTAGTGGCGATGGTGGCTTTCAGATGACAATTCAGGAATTGGGAACTATTGCTACCAATAATATTGGGGTAAAAATGATAGTGTTGAATAATAACTATTTGGGTATGGTTCGCCAATGGCAACAGCGCTTTTTTGATTCCCGCTATTCGTTCGTGGATATTGAAAGTCCTGATTTTATTACTATTGCAAAGGGGTATGGTATTAAGGGGAGAAAAGTTGTTGATAGAAAAGATTTATCGACAGCAATTGATGAAATGTTTTCTGATGATGATGCCTTTTTGTTGGAGGTGACGGTAGAAAAACAGGAAAATATTTTACCAATGATTGAACCCGGCTCGGGAGTTGGTGATATTAAATTAGATTAGTGTAGAGAGATTAATTTATCATAAAATAATACTGTTATGGAATCAAAAAAACAATATACAATAGCTGTTTTTACAGAGAATCATATTGGCTTACTCAATAAAATTACGATTGTTTTTACACGTCGAAAAATCAATATTGAGAGTCTTACCGTTTCAGAATCTCAGATAGAGGGTATTCATAGTTTTACTATTGTAATAAATGCTACTGAAGAAAAAGTTCAAAAAACGGTTGCTCAAATTGGTAAATTGGTAGAAGTTATTAAGGCTTTTTATTATCAGGAGAATCAAATTCATGCTCAGGAAATTGCATTATATAAAATGCCTGCTGATGCTATTCACAAGGGCATCGATATGGGGCGGTTTATTCGTGAAAACAACGCACGTATTCTTGATATGACGCCGGAATATTTTGTCATAGAAAAGACAGGTACTAAAATAGAAACACAAAAATTACTGGAAAAACTAAAACCGTATAATGTGCTTGAATTTATTCGTTCGGGACGTGTTATTATTACTAAGCCGATGAAACCTCTTGAACAATATATGAAAGAGAAACATGATGCGTACACATTTGTGCGTGAATAAAGTTAAGTGTGAAATTGTAAAATTGATAGAGTGTATGAATGTATTTATTACTGGAACAAGTTCTGGAATCGGCTATGGTTTAGCTCAGGAGTTTGTACAACGAGGTCATTCTGTTTGGGGTGTTAGCCGTAGAGATTCTGCCGTTAATTCAAAAGACGGCATGTATTACCATACTAATTGTGATTTAACGGATTATAATCGGGTTACATCAGAAATATCTGAGTTTGTAAAACCGGTTCATCATTTTGATTTGGTTATTTTAAATGCTGGTGTGCTCGGTGATATTAAATTAATGAGTGAAGTAGGTGTTGATGAAATGAAACGTGCTATGGAAATTAATGTCTGGGCAAATAAAGTGTTGCTTGATATCTTATTGTCGCATGTTTCTTCTATTGCACAAGTGATAGGCATTTCTACTAAATCCTCTATTCGTAGTACGCCGGGCTGGGGTACATATTCTGTGTCTAAGGCTGCTTTAAATATGTTGATGAATGTGTATGCAAAGGAATATCCTGATACACACTTTAATGCTTTTGCTCCCGGATTAGTAGATAGTGAAATACAAGAAACAATTTGGAATATTGCTGATGTGGAAAAATATCCGGCGGTACAAAACTTGCAAGAGGCTCGTTATACCGATACTATGCCAGATCCGGCTAATGCCGCTCCTATGCTCATAGATGGCATGAAAAAAGCCTTGTCATATGAAAGTGGTACTTTTGTCGATGTGCGTGATATGTGATTTTTGTGGAATTTTTTTATTAATATGAAACGAAGATATCTGTGATATAAACAGATATCTTCGTTTGTTTATAATTGTAAAACATATCCAAATTGAGCATGTAAGGAAGAAAAACCCCGATATGCGGCATATTTATCTTGTTTAAAAACATTTGTAAACGTGCGAGTGTATCCTATATGGGTAAATAAGCCGTGGTTCTTATTGATAGAAAGAATAATGCCACATGAAGCATCTGCAGAAGCATAGTAATTTGATAATACCTGTTCTAGAGGTTTAAATGTGTTATGTTCGTCTGTTATAACAAATCCTTTAGCATTAAGAAGTACATGTAAAGAAGCGCCAATACTGGCAGTAAATGCTACTTTTTTGGGTGATTGTTGTTTGTAGGAAATATACAATGGCAGAGACATGTATGAAGCAGAGTTGATGTTTTCATATGAGGTGTGTGTTGAGTCTTTTTTGTAAATAGGTGTACGCGTTATGTAAAAAATTGTATCATATGTTGCGTCACTTTCTGTATCCCAATCAGGAGGGTCATTTCTGTTAACTTCAAATCGTATTCGTTCAGAATAATCAATTACAGTTGATGTGTCTCGAAAAGGTGTGTAAAAATTCACATTTTGATACCATTCTTTTTGAGAAAAGCTGATGCCTGAGGTTATACTAAATTTATGCGAACTGAACCGGGTAAGCATACCAAATTGTAATTGTGAGGGAATGATTTTTTCAGAATATGTTTTTTGACGAAATTCGTGACTGTGATTTCTAAAAATATCGTTTGAGTATACAAACCCCATGTGAGGCATAAAGGAAACAGAATAAGTGTTGTTGATGTTGTGTTTGGCTTCTTCCTTTTTTTCTGTAATAATCGTATCGTATCGTACAATGTGTGTTGTGTCTAATATTGAAACGATAATCGTATCATGAATAAGAACTTGTGTTTTGTGTTGAGTTTTGGTATATATCTTTTGTGTTTTCTTTTGTGTAGATGAGGGTTTCTTTTTTTGTGCAAACACATAATTTGTGCCACCACGAATTGAAGGTTTGGTTTGTTCTGTGTATAAAATAATTTTATCATCTATAATGTATGCAATAATTTCGCCAGAGGGGAAAAGTTTTTTCAGAACAGTTTCGATAGTTTCATCTTGTGATTGGAAACTCATTAATGTTTTGTTATCAAAAATCTTATTCGAATAAAAAAAACGAATGTTTGTTTTTTGTTCTATTTCTGTAAGAATTGAAGAAATGGGTTGCTTTGTAATAGATAATGACACTGTATGTGTCAACACCTTTGGTTTTTGAGCGTGTAATAAAAAAGGAAAAAAACAGACTAAAAACAGTATTATGGAGATAATATTATTCTTCATGTTATTTTTGCTTTGACTGGGAATAAAGTATCTGTTTTTCGTTTTCTTTTTTAATGGTTACGTTAAGCATAATTGATAATAAATCAGATATTTGTGATGTGTCGGATTTGCAGAATAGAGCATTTATTTTGTGTTTTTTTAGTTCGGGAGATCCAATTTTGTAGGAAAATCCATAATGAGTGTTAATTAAAGATAGTGCTTCTTGTATAGGGGTATCTCTGAATTCAAGAACACCAGTTTTCCATGAATTTGAATTATGGTGAGATTTCGCAATGGTGCTAAATTCCTGTGTATTAGTGTTAAAAGTGATTTGTTCATCAGTGGTAATAAATTCGTATTCTTTATCTGATTTTACTAATACTTTTCCTTCTGTTACCGAAACGGTTATTGTACCTGAATCTTGATGCACATTAAATTTAGTTCCTAATACTTCTATCAAAAGATTGTTAACGTTAATGATAAAAGGTTTGTTTTCGTTGTGTGTAACGTCAAAAAAAGCTTCACCCTGTAAATAGAGTGTTCGATTGTATGTATTGAAGTCGGATTTTTCTTCTAAAACGGAATGAGTATTTAATGTAACAATTGAACCGTCTATTAATTTTACTGTTTCTTGATTGTTTTGTGTTTGAGCAATGACCTGTTGTATTGGTTCTGGTTGCGTGTTTTGCGACTTGTGTGTGTGTACGAAAAAAACACTTATGGCAAGTAATAATAAAACAGCAACAGAAGCTGTTATTTTATAAAATGAAATATTTTTCTTTTTAGCAGAGCTATTATTTTTTTCGGTAGTAGGAATGTTTGTTTTGGAGTTGCCAAAAATATATGCTTTTCGCAATTCAGACAATTTTTCCATTTTTTCCGGATGTTCTTTTAACAATTTAAGCAAGCGTTCATTATCTTCGAGTGAACCTTTACCTAAAAGATACCGAATCATAAGAGTAGTCTCTGTATTTTTTTCAGGGCATTTATTCATAAATAGCGTAGGTTATTTATTTCACAATACGAAAATAAGGTAAAAAAGATTATTTATTGTTAAAAAATAGTTGTTATTTTTTATAAAATATTTGTGTATGTTTAAAACATAAATTCATTATTCAATTAATTTATTGTTAATCATGGAGATATATTCCAATTGTTCCGCCAACATATCCTACTGGTTGAAATCTTTTGTAAATTGTTTTTGCTCCTATATTTAGTTCTGCATACATTTTTTCCCCAACGTATTCTTTAAAAGTAAAGCCAATTTCATAAAAAGGTTGTATGTAATTTTTGGTAAATTCCATTGATAATAAATTTATGTACGGCGAAAATCTTGAATTATAGTCGATCAGTATATTATAGCTAACACCTTCCGGAATTATTACTGATAATATTGCAAGGGCACCCCAATTATTGTTGTCTTCATCTAAACTTCCGATAAATAAAAAACCACCTCCTAAAATACCCAATGGAGCCTGAAGAGTGAACCCATTTTCTTCGGAACCTCCCATTCGTAAACTATAGTTTAGTTGAATATTTTCGGTAATATAGGGTTTAAATGAGATGCCAAATAAAGTTGTGTGTTGAAATTCTTGATCTATACCACGGTAACCGGTTATGCCGAGTTCAGATGTGGGATTTTGAGAGCAAAGTGTGAGTGCTGACAAAGTAATAAATAGAACTAAAAAAAAGCGTTTCATATATTTTTATTTTTTTGAAACGCTTTCACAAATTTAATGCCACAGTACATTATTTATATATACGGTAATCAATGCTTATGACGTATTTATACATTTTTCGAAATATCTATTGCGGCAATTGTTCCGTCGGCAACAGCGGTAGTTATCTGGCGATATTTTTTACTGCGAATATCTCCAATAGCATATACTCCCGGAATGTTTGTCCGCATATCTTCGTTTGTTTTGATATATCCCCAATCATCTGTTTCCAATTGTGAGTCAAATAACGATGTATTTGGTTCCATACCTATAAATACAAAGATACCCTCTGCCGAAACAGATTCGTTTGTTTTGCTTTCCAGATTTTCGTATTCAACATGCATTTTTCCGTTTTCTTTGGTAAATGCACGCGGTTCACTGTTATATAAAATTGAAACCTTGGGGTTATCAATAATTTTTTGTGCTGCTTGTTTGTTCGCTGTAAGTTCGCCAAACTGATGAATCATGGTAATTTTAGAGGCAAATTTCGAAATAAAATCAGCTTCTTCAACCGCAGAATTTCCACCGCCTACAACAATTACTTCTTTATTATCAAAGTACTTTGCATCGCAGGTTGCACAGTACGAAATACCTTGCCCCTTATATTCTTTTTCTCCCGGAATACCGAGCGGACGAGGTCGTGCACCACTTGCAATAACAATTTTTTTAGCTGTAATTGTTTCAAAATCATCAATAACAACCGTCTTGTTTTGCAAATCAACTTGAGCAACATCTACTGCAACTTTATATTTTGTTCCGCACTGTTTAGTTTGTTCGCTCATGTAGTGCGAAAGCATAAAACCCGGCTGAGGTTCTATAAATCCGGGGTAGTTTGATACCTGATGCGTTGTTGATACTTGGCCTCCCGGTAATTGTACATCTACCAATACGGTATTAACTTTCGCCTGACATAAATATAATCCGGCTGATAAACCTGCCGGTCCGCCGCCAATAACCAAGGCATCACACTCTGTGTTAACTTTCTGTATAGAATCATGTATTTTCTGTGATTCTTCAGCTGGTATCATGGAGTCGCATATGGTAACTAATTCCGATTTTTTTATACCACCGCTTATCATTGGAGCAATCTGTTTGCCATTGTCAAAAAAGAGAACAGTTGGTGAGCCTTGTACACCAAGTTTTTCAGCAAGTTCTCTGTTGCCTTGTCTGAATATTTTCACAAAGGAAATATGTTCGCCATATAAATTTGCTACATCCTCAAATTTTGGTGCCAGAGCTTCGCAAGGTGGACATTCGGTAGAATAAAAATCTACGACTACTTTGCCGCCTTTAAGCACTACGCTTTCGAATTCTTGTTCGTTAATTTCTTTCATAGTTATTATTGTTTTGTGTTAAAAAAATCGAATGGCCGGTGATTATACACCCTGTCCTTTACCAAAATAGTGGTAACCGGAGCATTACATTGCTGTTGAAATAATATATCATGTCCCATGCACAAACCCAGCGTGACAGCAATATCTACGTTTTCTGTATTTAATTGTGCTGCCTGCGTAAGCGGATTGCACGATACCGATTCAATGGTGCTTGTGCTATTCGTTTCTGCCTGCGATTTTCCGCCGGTTGTACAACGAACCGGAATAGCCCGCAAACCCTGTTTTCGTAAATAGGTAGCTAATTGTGTTGCAAGACTCTCTAACCCCCAGCAATAGGCAATTCCCACGTTTTTGACTAATAAGCCAGTTGCGTTGATTGCCGGCGAGGCAGATAAAAAATATGTTGATAAGATGCGCGAAATGCACCACCTTTTCACTGACTCTGAAATGCTTTTAGCCGCTAATGCCGGCCACAGAGTACATGCAGATCAACCCAAACAGATAGTAACATTTTTAACCAATTTTTTGAATCGATATGGCTGAGTGGAAAACCATAAAAGAGTACAATGATATCACCTACAAAAAATCCGGCGGCGTAGCCAGGATAGCAATTAACCGACCCAACATTCGGAATGCATTCCGCCCCCAAACGCTGTATGAACTGGAAGAAGCCCTGATTGATTCAAGGGAAGACACATCCATTGGTGTGATTTTACTCACGGGCGAAGGACCCGCCGATGACGGCGTCTATTCGTTCTGTTCAGGCGGTGATCAAAAAGTACGCGGTAAACGCGGCTACGAGGGAGGTGATGGTGTACAGCGACTGAACGTACTCGATATCCAGCGCCTCATACGCTTTATGAGCAAAGTTGTGATCTGCGTCGTACCCGGATGGGCCGTTGGTGGCGGACACAGTCTGCATGTTGTTTGTGATCTGACCCTGGCCAGTAAAGAGCACGCCATATTCAAACAGACAGATGCTGATGTGGCCAGCTTTGATGGTGGATTTGGGTCCGCCCTGCTCGCTCGTCAGATCGGCCAAAAACGCGCTCGTGAGATTTTCTTTCTCGGCAGAAGCTACTCAGCACAAGAAGCTTATGAGATGGGAATGGTTAACGAGGTGATTCCGCACAAAGAACTGGAAGAAACGGCCTACCAGTGGGCGCAGGAGATCCTGGAGAAAAGCCCGACGGCTATCCGCATGATTAAGTTCGCATTCAACATGGTGGATGATGGAATGGTGGGTCAGCAGGTATTTTCCGGCGAAGCCACACGACTGGCTTACATGACGGACGAAGCAGAAGAAGGCCGAAATGCATTTCTCGAAAAACGGAAACCTGATTTTAGCAAATTTCCATTGTTGTCGCTATAAGCACATCAACTCGACATTTACGCTCTCCTGCGGAACTTACCTCAACTAAAGCAGAAAGCTGCCACGATCTGGAATGTTATATCATTACTGGCTTAAAATTCATCTATTGAAAATCATAACTGAACTATGGTAGTGGTTATGTAAAGGTCAGACAGTTCACCGGGTGAAGCGAATTCATACGATGAAGATTATATCCAGCTATCCGTCACTATAGTCTAAATT